>JBAZPO010000016.1 GCA_041648175.1 Desulfobaccales bacterium
ACGCCCATCCCTTCTTGGCCAAATGCTTGGTGATGGCCGCGGTCAAGGTCGTCTTGCCATGATCGATATGACCAATCGTTCCCACATTCACGTGCGGCTTCTTGCGCTCAAACTTCTTCTTGGCCATCTCAACTCTCCAGAATAGGATTACCCCCGCAACCGGACCGACCGGCGGCGGGGTTTTCTTTCGGTATATTCGGTATCTCTTGTAGGGGCGGACCTAATGTGCCCGCCTTCTTTTATCTTTAATAAATCTTTAAAAGACAGCCTGGACCTGCCAAAAAATTCCAGCCCCGTTAAGTATGGAGCCCACGACCGGGATCGAACCGGTGAACCTCATCCTTACCAAGGATGTGCTCTACCAACTGAGCTACGTGGGCCCGACGTTGGAGCGGGAAACGGGACTCGAACCCGCAACCCTCAGCTTGGAAGGCTGATGCTCTGGCCATTGAGCTATTCCCGCCTTTAATCAAGTGATCAGCCAGTGGCGTTCGAGAACATTAACCCTAAAACTCTTCAAACCTTCAACTTTGAACCTTGAACCTTGAACTATAACTGGTGGAGAGGGGAGGATTCGAACCTCCGTAGGCTACGCCAACGGGTTTACAGCCCGTCCCCTTTGGCCACTCGGGTACCTCTCCGAATAAAAAAAATTGCCTCACTGGAGCTGGCGATGGGACTCGAACCCGCAACCCCCTGATTACAAATCAGGCGCTCTACCGTTGAGCTACGCCAGCCTCGCGCCCAATTTATCTAGGCCAGAACTGCCCAAATTTTAACTTTAAAAGTATATGAGAGGATGGTTAGAATGTCAATATTTTTTCTAAACGTATCTCGTCTGAACACTCGCTCATCTCGCCCACTTACCCGGAAACTCTCCTACCCTGCCCTGCCCCTCATACCGCCGCCATAGGGGAACTATTAATTATACGACAATTCACCTATCGGTCAAGCCCCCGGTTAATCGTCTTCAAACTATTTTAGTTGCGAATAAATGCTGGCCAGAGCGATGGGAATCAGAATCCAACCCAGAATTTGTTGCAGATAAAAATAAAACCAGACAATAAAACGGCGGCCCTTGGAGTCCCAATGGGCTGCCAGTCCCAGTTCGATCGGTAAAAATCGGTCCAGGCTCAGGAATAATCTTAGCATCATGGCTTCAATGGATCTGGCCTTTGCAGGCATCTTGCTTGGCGTCAGATATTCGGGGTCGAAGGTGAACGCGCCCAGAATGATCAAAGCCAGACTGACGAAAAAAACTCGGAACGGCGCCCGTCCATAGCCCGCTATCTGGCCCCAAAAAAACCATTCCAGCCACCGGCGAGGATCCCACCATGACATCTTCTCCGCCAGTTCCCGATCATGCATCCGGATAAAAACTTCCTTCGCCCAGGAGTCTCGACCGATATTTTTAAAGAAAGTCTCCATTTGCATATAGCTTTGACTATTGAAGGGGCTGGCTTCCACAAAGCTTTTAATAGCTTCGAAATCCTTTGGTTGATAATCAATATTATTGGGCTTATCAATGCTGATGCCGGTATAAGTGAGATTACCTAAATATACTTGCCGGAAATTCTTTTTCTTATCAATTTCGGGCCACGTGACCCTCTCGAAATCTATAGTCTGGAAAACGCTATCACGAAAGTCAGCCAGTGTGGTTAGGTCGACACCACGGAAACTTGCCGGGCCCTTTACCTCCATGTGGCTGGCGTCCAGATCATCGATTTTGGCATTGCAGATTTTGAGATCACGCTGTACCAGCGTGCCTTTTAGGTTTAGTTTGGGAATATAAATATTTTTTTCCGAGCCTTCTTTGCCATCTATTGACCTGCCATTAATTTCCAAGTCATAGAAATTTCCATAAGACATATCGACATTGCAATGGATTCTGGCCTCGTCGAAAAAGGTTTGAAGTGCAACCTTCATTTTATGAAAACTTACTTTCTGCCCTTCATTGTGAAATTCAGCCTTGGTAGCCCGGAAGTTTCCGCCAATTTCTGCGAACTCAAAAAGCACCGGCCCATGAAATTTGGCTTCCCGCAAAAACAGGGTATTCCCCACTTTCATGCCTCTGAAATCCGCCGGTTCCTGCGGGTTAAGAAACTCCAGGCCATTGCCGCTAAATTGAAAGCCAATCTGCGCTACCACAAAATTTACCGGTCCATGAAATTTAGCTCCTTTAAAGATGGCATTCAGATTCACTTTTAAGCTGTTAAAGTAAGCTGTTTCCCGGTCATGAAAAAACTCCGTGTTATTGGCATAAAGTTCTCTGCCAATCTGGGCCAGTCCAAAATTTGCCGGCCCATGGAACTTCGCCGAGATAAAATAGGCGTTGGCGCCCACGGACATGGCATAAAAATCGGCAGGGCCTTTTTCATCCCGAAACTGTGCCCCTTCGCCATGGAAATGTTCATTAATTTTGGCGTCGCGCCACACGCTCTCCCGCTCAAATATGGTTTGTTCGCAAATAACATCGCCGTCAAATTTCGTCGCTTTAAAATTGGCGCTCCCTAAAAAATGCGAGCCTCTAAAAGAGAGGTCTTTTTTGAAATGACTTTTCTGGAAGCTTACCGGGTCCTTAAAAACGCAGTGTGACAGACAAATTTGCTGTTCTATTTCAGCATATTCCACCGTTATGGGGCCATCTATGCTGGCATTGGCAATCTGCACCCCATGCCAGGAAATCGATGAATTTTTAAACCCGCCGGTGACCAATTTCTTGAGGAAGCCGGCACTGAGCCGGCATTGCTGCGGGTCACCAAACCGCTTTCTGAGGTCGGCCTCTTCCCCGTGCTCAACCTGGCTCAGAACCCACTTTTCTTGCTGCGTAAGACGATCCGTTCCGGCGTTAGCCGCATAACTAATAATCTGAGTCTGGACCGACAAAAAGGGCCAGAGCAGGAACAAAATTCCCAATATCCTAAAAATCCGCATATTGTTATGGCCAGACAATCTTTTCATGGGGACCCAAACAGACACGATACGCCACCCGTCAGATAAATTTTCTTAAGATTATAATTTACTTGACATTATTATAAAAACATTTATTTTCAATCTATTCTCTAAGGATTGAGGAGTATTGACATGAAAAAATTGGCTCTGTTCATTATCCTGATCGTCTGTGCCATTAGTTTTTCGGTGCCAACCTGGAGTAAAAACGGCAAGGAGGATGGAGATCCCCCCGTGGTAAAGACCAATAAGGCCGACCAAGTGATCTCCAGGAAAGATGGAGACCCGCCCGTGGTGAAAACCAGCAAGGGTCTTAAAACTACTCAAGATATTTACGATGGCGACCCACCCGCCCCGCCCAAGTGATTGGATTATAAGCAACAATTAGTCCGCGGGCGAAGCTGGTGAACGACTGCAAGGGTGGAGTCTCTGACTTCGCCCTTTTCTCTTTTCGTGCCCGCATAACCAGCTGAACTGTATTTGACCCAGGAGTCCTTCCGGCCCACGGCCATCCGGCCGATGCGTTAATCTTGCCCCCTGTCCGCAACCCTTGAGTCTCAAGCGCGGATCCTTATGTCATTACGCTTCATCTTTCCCTCTTTATCCTTTTCGCCTTTTTACCTAAATTTCTTTAGCCTTTTTCTCGTATCTTTTTAGCGAATCTCCCCCTCCGCCCCCCTTCTGGTCACCCTTGTTGAGGCCTGGGCGGCTCGCCTCAGTTGTTCCAGGCCCAGGTTCAGTGAACTTCTGCTTCCTTGACCTCTCTCCGAAGATGGTTAACTTCCCATACAGGCGAACTTAATTCCCATTCAAAAAGTGTGCTCCCTCATATCATACCTTGTTTGGAGGAACCATGGCGAAAATGCGTGCTGTCCAGGTCCCACACCCCAACGGCCCCCTTGAACTCGTTGAACGGGACCTGCCCGAGCCCTCACCCGGGTCGGTGCGGATCAAGGTCCAGGCCTGCGGCATCTGCCACTCCGACGCGATGACCAAAGAGGGGACCTTTCCGGGGATCAGCTATCCCCGGGTCCCAGGCCATGAAGTCGCGGGTATCATCGATGCCGTGGGTCCCGGCGTCCTCGGCTGGGAAGCCGGGCAGCGAGTCGGGGTCGGCTGGCATGGCGGGCACTGCGGCTACTGCGATTCTTGCCGCCGGGGTGACTTCTGGGCCTGCCTAAATACCCCCCTGGTCCCCGGCGTCTCCTACGATGGCGGTTATGCCGACTACATGGTTGCCCCCGCGGGAGCCCTCGCCCTGATCCCCTCTGAGCTAACACCTGTGGAGGCCGGACCTCTCATGTGCGCCGGTATCACCACATTCAATGCCCTGCGCCACAGCGGCGCCCGGCCCGGCGATGTCGTGGCGGTCCTGGGGATTGGCGGGCTCGGCCACCTCGGCGTGCAATTCGCCGCCAAAATGGGTTTCAAGACCATTGCCATCGCCCGCGGCCAGGACAAGGAGCCTTTGGCCAGGCAACTTGGCGCCTGGCGGTATATTGATAGCCAGTCCCAGGATGTCGCGGCGGAATTGGGCAAATTGGGCGGAGCCAAAGTTATTCTGGCCACCGTCACTAGCAGCAAGGCCATGGCTGCCACCGTTGGCGGTTTAGGCGTCAACGGCAAGCTGCTGATCCTTGGTGCGTCCAGCGACCCGCTTGAGGTGTCTCCCCTGGCGCTTCTCATGCGGCGCCAGAGCATCGCGGGGTGGTTCTCCGGGACGTCCATCGATTCTCAGGACACCATGGCTTTCAGCGTGTTAACGGGAGTCCGCTCCATGAGTGAGGTGTACCCGTTAGAGCGCGCCGCCGAGGCTTATGAGCGCATGATGAGCGGCAAGGCCAGGTTTCGCGTGGTCCTGACCACCGAACCTCAGACCCCTTAACCCGACGGCGGCAAGGCGATAATCGGAGAGAAGTTTCTTTGCGTTTCTTACAGCGTCGCCCTCTGTTCGGGGGTAAAAGGCGGCTCCAGGAGGTCCGGCACTTCCTGATAGCAGCGAAACAGATCGATGATAAAGTGCAGCCGCTCAGGAAGATCGGCCCAATCGCTGGCGCCGGTGTCCCGCAGGCTGTCGGGGGTCGGGTCGAGTCGGGCCAACAGAGCCTGCAGCTCAGGGTTGGCGATCTTCTCCAACGATGGCGGGAATTGGGCACTGAGGTCTCGGCCCAACCGCAGGCGCACCCCATGGGGCAAAGTGAGGGTCATCAGATGCTCGCTAATAATCCGGCGTACCTGTTGACGGACCGCGGCTAAAAGGATCTCGCCGGATTGCATCAACGGCGTCAGTCGATCGAATAGCCGTCTGAGGAAGCTTCCAACTAATGCGGCCAGCCCGCCGCGATCGGAGAAGACTGTTTGCAGGAGGCGATCCAAAAATTCTCGGGGATCCACCAGGGACGCGTCAAGGGCGGCGGCAATTTCCGGCTGCAAACGCGTCTGCTCATGGAAGCCGATGTCGATGTTGGCCAGCAGCAAGAGTTCGGCCCGCCTTTTAGGATCGCTCTCAAAGAAAGACCGGTAGTAGCTTCGAAAAGCCTGTTTCAAGCAGCCCTGGCCGTCAGGGGGGTCGCCGGAGCGCAAAGGGGCGCAAAAGCCTTCGATCGTCTGGTCTTCGAATGTCTGGTCTGCCAGGCACATTTCCTCGAAGCGGGCGAATTCCCGGCCGATTTCCGCAAAAACCTTGAGATTGCCTCGGGCCACGGCCTCGCTGGCCCGGTTAAGGGCCGCGGCGGGATGCACCGCGTCCCAGACCAGGGCCTGGAGTTCCAGGGTTGGACGCCTTGCCCCGAGCTGCTTAAGGGCTCCGGCGACCTTATCCACCGCGGCGCTGACTTCTTGTACCTGAGGCAAACCGACCTTTACTGCCTGACTTAAGTCCTCCTGGAGGATGGTCTGCCCGGCCTGCTTCGAGGCCCAGGTGGCGAAAGTGCACCAGTTGGCGCTGGGGCCGGTGCGCGCTGCCAGGGTGGCCGATAACTCATGGTAGCACTGGGTGATGTGCAGGTTGCGCAGGACGGGATCGCTCTGAGCAGCGATACTCTCTACCTCGGGGACGGTGACGATGGCTGCCGGAGGCGTCATGGAATATCTCCCCAGGAAAATCAATTTTAATTTAAGGATAGTTTAATTAATTACAAGGTCCGACTACATTTCCCGCCATCTTTCTCATCTTCTCTGGCCTCCCCCTTCGCATCCCCTTCCTCTCAGTTCAGGTTTCCAGCTTGTGTGACCATATTTTGTGCAGCCCCACCAGCCCTGTTTTTACGGTTGCTTGGCCTTATGGCTGATACTTTGCATAGCTTAGAGGAATTCGGCGACTTTTCTTATAAACAACACCGGTTTTAAACGGCCCGCCGGCGACCTTAATTTTGCTTTCCACCGGCAGCACCGGCTCCCTTTCATTGACAGAGCCTCCCCAGGGTGGCATATTTCTTAACCAAGGAGCACCTTATGGACCCGAAATGCGCCGCTCTTTTACGCCAACTGCCCCAGGTGGACGACCTGCTGCGCCACCCTGAACTGGCCGCCGCGGTGGCCGCCCTGCCCCGGGCCCTGGCCGCCGCGGTGGTCCGCCGGGTCCTGGCGGACCAGCGGCACCTGATTAGTAGCACTCCCCCGGACGCCTTGCCGGCGGACCTCAATGGCACCCGCCTGCTCCAAGAACTTAAAGCCTCCCTGGCCGCCGCGGCCACACCCGCCCTGCGCCGGGTGATCAACGCCACCGGGGTGATTATCCATACCAACCTGGGCCGCTCGCCCCTGGGGGAGGCCTGTCTGGAGCAGTTGCTGGAAGTGGCCTGCCGCTACAACACCTTGGAATACGACCTGGCCCGGGGCGCCCGGGGGTCCCGCCAGGATCACCTGGAAGGCCTCCTCCAGGAACTGACCGGCGCCGAGGGCGTCCTGGTGGTCAACAATTGTGCCGCCGCGGTGCTCCTGGCCCTCAACACCCTGGCCACGGGCAAAGAGGTGATCATCTCCCGGGGCCAACTGGTGGAGATCGGCGGCTCCTTCCGCATGCCCGAGATCATGGCTGCCAGCGGCGCCATCCTTCGGGAGGTTGGCACCACCAATAAAACGCACCTCAGGGATTTCGAGAACGCCATTACCTCGGAAACCGCCATGCTCCTCAAAGTCCATCCCAGCAACTTCCGCATCATGGGCTTCACCCACGAAGTGCCCTTGGCCGAGATGGTGACCTTGGGCCGCCGCTATGACTTGCTGGTGGTTGAAGACCTGGGCAGCGGCTGTTTGGTGGATTTGAGCAAATACGGATTGGAGAAGGAACCCACGGTGCAGGAGACCCTAAAAACCGGGGCCGACCTGGTGCTGTTTTCCGGCGACAAGCTCTTGGGCGGCCCCCAGGCCGGCCTGGCTTTGGGCAACCGGGAAGTGGTGGAAACCTTGCGAACCAACCCCCTGACCCGGGCCCTGCGTCCCGACAAAATGACCCTGGCCGCGCTGGAAGCCACGCTGCGCCTCTACTTGGAGGAGCCCCAGGCCGTGGCGGGCATTCCCACATTGCGCATGTTGACCCGGCCGGTCGCGGAACTCCACCACCAGGCCCAGTCCTTGACCAGGAAGATGAAACGCCGTTTCGGGGAAAGCCTCCAGGTGCGCGTGGTCGAGAGCGTTGGGCGGGCCGGGGGCGGGACTCTGCCCCATACTCCCCTCCCCAGCCGAGCCTTGGCCCTTGCCGTTGCCTCCCTGTCCGCTCAAGACCTGGAACTCCGCCTGCGCCGGGCCAGCACGCCGGTCATCGCCCGGGTGGAACACGGGCTGGTGCTGCTGGACCTGCGCACCTTGCTGCCGGGGGATCAGGAGACCATCTTGGCCGTCCTTAAAGAGGTGCTGTCTGAATATACGTAATGACTTAAAAAATTACACATAAGTGCTCTCTGCGTTCTCTGCGCCTTTGCGGTGAAAAAAAATAATTAGCCGCAGAGACGCAGAGGGCGCAGAGATCAATATGTCAAAGTATTTATGACGCTATTGTATAATAAGAAGAGCAAGGGCGGGAACCGGTGTGGTCCCGCCCTTTTCATATTTTCTAATGCATAGTTAAACGGTGATGGGTTCTGGGGGATATTAATTTCTGGATGGGTCACCAGCCACGGGGCCGTAAGGTGGTTCACCTCGCTCTGAAACCTCTAATTACTGAACTTTGTCCGAGGCGGCCATTCCCTTGCCGGCTGACCCAGCCTTCCGGTAACATCTTCATTGCTTTTAAGGATACCTCGACTACCGGAATCGGCTCTGCCCGACGCACCCAAATCGCCTGAGCCTGTCGCGATACCCGAAACTTTGGACCCTGTGCTTTGTTGACGCCATTCCCACTTCCGGGCTCCTGCGGGGGGAGCCGACGGAGATCCGGTTTTCTTGTGCCCAGGCAGGCCTGGGACAAAGGTGGGCGCGGCTCTAACTTTGCCGGTCTACTTCACTGAATCTTTGAGTTGTTTTCCCGGCTTAAATTTTACCACTTTGGTGGCAGGAATCTTGATGGGGCTACCAGTCTGAGGATTCCGGCCTTCCCGGGCCTTGCGCTCCGTTACCATGAACGTGCCGAAACCTGCCAAAGCCAAGCGGCCCTGGGCTTTAAGAGCCTCTGAAACAATCCTGATCAGGCTGTTGATGGCTTTTTCCGCATCCACCTTCCTTACCTGAGCCTCTGCAGCCACTTGTGCGATCAATTCTGCCTTGGTCATAATTGCTCTCCCTTTCTCCTGAGTTGCGGTTGGCTAACTAATTCCTAACGACACGCCTGGAATTCGGAAAAATGGGTTACCCCGACGCCCATCCCCCCCTTTAAGTTGTTTATCTTCCCCTGATGGGGGGGTTGCGATTTATTACCAAAACCCCGCTCCATATGAGGTTGCAGATTCCCTTTGATAGCACAAAATCCCGGAGGTTGACAATAAAAAATGTGAAAAAATCCCTGGTTTATTATTACATTTCTCAAAAGTTTCCCTTTCCGACAAAAACTGTAATGTGCCCACTGTTCCTACGGATTAGCCCTATAATTATATAACTATCTTATATATATATACTTATTCATAATTACCAGTAATACTGGGGGGGCCTGGCCTCATGCTTTCAGCCCAAGTTGCGCCGGCAATAATAATCAGCCTTTCAATAACCGGGTGGAGAAAAAAGGGCGGGGCGCGTCGAGGTGCGAGCTATCTGGTTACCTGGCGCAACAAGATGAAGTCCAGGGCCCCGAAAGCAAGGTGGGGAGTGATGACGGCCAATAGAGGGGGCAGGGTGCCCGCCTGGCCGAATGAGGCGCAGAAGCCGAAAAATAGCCAGTATCCGAACATAAGCCCCAGACCCCCGGCCACCATGGAGGTAATGTGCGTCTGCTCATGGCGTAAGGCCAGCCCCAGACCCAAAATTACCAGGATCAGCGGCGTCACCGACAGGGAAAACCGGCTGTACAAGTCTACCAGGTAAGGAGTTGATTTATAGCCATCCCTCTCCAGGCGATTTACATAACGATAGAGCTCATACACATCCATTTCGGTGACTTTCTTTTCGAGTTCGGCAAAGTCCTTGGGCTGTTCCGTAAGCGCCAGGTCCCGTTCCTGAAACTTCTCTCCGGTGACCGTGCCGGTGGCGTCAAAATTTTGAACATAACCCTGGTAGAACCGCCAATGGTCGCCCTGCCATCTGGCCCGGGCCGCCGCCACGACCTGCACCAGGTGAAATTGGCGGTCGAAGAGATAAATTTTTACCCCTTCCATGGTCTCGGTATCTTTCCGGAACATGACAATGTTATAAATGGCCTGATCGCCCTTGTACCAGAAGTGTTCCATGGTGATCAGGTTGCGGGGCGGCTTCTTGTCCACTTGGGTCTGCCAAAAGAGGTTGAGTTGGCTCTGACTCCAAGGTATCAGATAGAGATTCAAGGCCAGCAGAAGGAGCGCCACGGCGCCGGAGTAGATCAGGGTCGGCCTGACCAAAGCGAGGATGTTCACGCCCGAGGTCCTGATTGCCATGGTTTCGTGGGACCGGGACATGAGACCGAAGGTAAGCATGACGCCCAGCAATACCGCGGCGGGGAGCACCTGGCCGATGGCAAAAGGCAGCTTGAGCACGAAGTAGGCCAGGAGTTCACTCGCTCCTAATTGGGCCCGGACCAGACGGTCGATCTTTTCGAAGAAGTCTACGATGATGAACAGTGACACGAAGGTCAACAAGCTCAAAGCCGTGAGCTTGAGGAATTCCCGGGCCACATAATTTTCCAGGATGGGAGAGCGGAACAACACGGGAGAATTCATCTATCCTATATACCAGAAATAGGGGAAAAAGGGGAAAGGGGTAAAAGGGAATGCAAAAAGCAGGGGACCGGTTCTGTTAATGGATTTTGGACAGGGGGCGCGTCTTTTCCAACCACAGGGCCTTGAAAACGGGAAGGCTTTTCCCTTTTCGCCTCTTCCCCTTTTCCCCTTTTCCCCCCAAGTTATTTATGCGCTTAGGCTTCCATCTTTCCATCGCCGGATCTATGCGGCGGGCAGTTTCCCAGGCCCAAGTCCTGGGCTGCCAGGCCCTCCAGATCTTTATCCAGAACCCCCGGGGGTGGAAATGGCGCGTGGTGGCTCCTCAGGAGATTATAGATTTTACGCGGGCCCGGCGGCTGGCCGGGTTGGGGCCGCTGGTAGTGCATCTCGGCTACCTGCCCAACCTGGCAACGCGCGACCCGGCGCTCTATGCCCTATCCACCGAGCGTCTTGTCCGGGAATTGGCCCTGGCCCGGGATTTGGCGGCCGATTATCTGGTGGTGCATCCCGGCCACGGCCCTTTGGGCGAGACCAGCTTCCACCGGGTGGCCCAAGCCCTGGCCCAGGCGGTGTCTCAGGTGCCGCCGCCGCCTCTGGTGCTCCTGGAAAATACTGCCGGTCAGGGCCCAGGAACTGGGCTGGCGCTTTCAGCACCTGGACCGGATCATCACCATAAGCGGCGTGCCATTGGGCCTGTGCCTGGACACGGCCCACGCCTGGGGCGCAGGTTATGACCTGGCCAATCCCCACGGCGTCGCCCGGCTGCTGGCGGATATCGCGGCGGGGCCGGGACTTAAGGCGCTGAAGATCATGCATCTCAATGACTCCCGAGCCCCCTGCAATGCCCATAGGGACCGCCACTGGCACCTGGGCCGGGGGGCCATCGGGCTCACGGGGCTGCGTCACTTTCTGGCCCACCCCTGGCTCAAACCCGAGGCCGCCATCATGGAGACGCCCAAGCAGCACCAGGGCCACGAATGGGTCAACCTTCTGGTGGCCCGGAGTTTGGTTCCCGGGATGCTGCTGCTTGAAGCTGGCTAAACCTGACATCGAGTTGCGTCACAGAGTTATTTGCCGTAATTCCTTATAGTTCCCCCCTTTGTCAAAGGGGGGTTAGGGGGGATTTGGATTTTTAGAGCATTCCCCCTTACGGAACCTACGGAAAAAAACTTTTGGCACTTGATAGAAGGAACGATATTTTGCTCCCGGCTCTTGACCACTCTTGCCAACGTCCCCTGAACCTCTTATTATTATTTAGGATATAGTTTTCCTGCGCGAAGGAGAATCGTCATGCCCACGTATGAATACGTCTGCGCTAAGTGCGGGGAACAGTTTATGCGCATCATGAGCCTCAAGGAATTCGAGGCCGGCAAGATCACCTGCCCCAAATGCAACTCCGGCGAAGTGAAGCAGCAGATGAGCTCGTTTACTTGCCAGACTTCCCGGAAAAGTTAAAAAACTAATCGGCCTATTCCGGCGAATCCCCGAACATCAGGCGCTGGGGCATATTCACCAGGCTAGCCTGGTCGCCCCGGTAAGTGATAATCAAGACCCGGTCGAACACCTCCTCCGGCCACCTGGGCGGCTCCGGCCGGACTCCCAGGGCCGCGGCCAACCGGGAAATATACTCAAAATCCCAACAGATGAGCACGGTTTTTTTCTGGTACCTGGGGTTGGTAAGGACCTCCTGGGCCAAAGGGCCATACTCCCATTTGGCAAAGTGGGCATCGGTGAGGACGCGCAAACGTTTGGACAGGGGATCGAGGGTCTCCAAGGAAAAATGACTGAGGTCTCCCGGGATAATTTTGGTGGCAAACAGGGCCGCGGGCAGGCCTTGGTAAACTAACTCCGGAGTTTGGGTAAAAAAGGGCACTAAGGCCATGGCCCGTTCCTGGCCCTTCAGGGACAGATTGACCGCACTCTTCTCCCGAGGCTTTTCGGCATGGCGGATGATGAGCACCTGGGCCGGTTGGGCCAGGGCCACCGCGGCTAACCCCAGGATAATCAGTCCCAACAGCCCCCACAGGACATATCGCTTCATAGCGCTTCTCCTGACTGGAATGCTTCGAGCCCCCTCAAACTTCTTCCGAATTCTCCGGTTAGGGGGAGGAAACCAGGCCGGCCGCTTAAGCCCCCTCCCCACTATCTTCCCTAGGCCAATTTCTTCAGCAGCCAGGCCATATTGTCCGCCAGGTCGGTGATGGTCTTGAGACCCTCCGCGTCTGCGGCCGCGTCCCCGGGGTTGAGGCCATAGGCAATAGGCCAGTAGCTAGACCCCGGCGTAAACATGCCCGTGATGCAGAACCAAAGCTGCAACTGGGCATAGGTGAAGTTGACCCCGGCCCGTCTGGCCACCACAATGGGGCTCCCAACTTTCCGGGCAAAGGGGTTGTCTCCCATGCGAGCTACAAAGCCGGCGCGGTCCAAGAGGGCCATGAGGTTGGGGGTGGCCGAGCCGAAATAGACCGGGGAGCCCACAATGAGCCCGTCTGCCGCGGCCATGGCCTCATAGATGGGCATAAACCCGTCTTCCTGGGCGCAACGGTTTTTGTCTTTGGCGCATTTCATACAGGCCCGGCACGGCGAGATCTGCTTGTCATGCAACGACAGATATTCGACTCCGATGCCATGCCCTTCCAACACCTTCAGCGCCTCTTGGAGCAATAGCCGAGTATTCCCCTGAGGGCGCGGCGAACCGGATATGGCCAGCACTTTCATGGCTTCTGCCTCCTAAGTGATTCTCACAGCATATCCCAGGCCTCTCATGATAAGCATGATAAGGAAAAAGTGTTCTCTATCCTGCCTCTCTTAATTTGGTTTCTGAGACGGATTGGCAACCGGATAAACCTTTTAATATCTTTACCCCCACCTTACCACGAGAAAATTAAGGCGAAGTGAAAAAAATACTTGCCCAAGGAGAAACGGCAGGATATCTTGTGAGTGAACAATCACTCGCTTAAGAGGAAATCAAAGAGGTTGCTTTGAATGAAGGCGATCCTAGTCAGAATGCATCTCATTTAATGACCCTTATTGAATAATGAATAAATGCGACCCAAAGAAAAGACCAGAGAACTGATCGCCCGCGCCGCCCTGCGCCTCTTTGTGGACAAGGGCATTGACGGCACCACCATCCGGGATATCGCCGGCGCCGCCGGGATTGCCGAGGGCACCCTTTACCGGCACTATTCCGGCAAAGACGCCCTGGCCTGGGACCTGTTCAGTCAAAACTATACCGCCTTTGCCCTGGAACTTGAACGCCTTCAGGCAAGTCAGCCCACCATGCGGGCCAAGGTGGACGCCATGGTCCGGCAATTTTGCACCTTTTTCGACCAGGACCCCGTCCTGTTCACCTACCTCCTTTTGGCGCAGCACGGGCACTTGCAGAAGGTGACCTCCGAGATGCCCAACCCGGTGGAGGTGTTGCGGGGAGTCCTGGCCGCCGGGATGGCCGGAGGGGAGATTCCCATGGGGGACTCCAATGTGGCTGCGGCCATGGTCCTGGGGATCGTTTTGCAGATCGCAGTCTTTAAAATTTACCAGCGCCTCACCCAGAGCCTTACCAGTCTGGCGGATGTCATGCTGGCGGCCTGCTGGCGGGTTTTGTCCGGGTAACCTTCTGAACAGGAAACCTTTACCCTTGAACCTTGCGGTTCCAAACAACCCACGGCGGCATCATCCCCTTGATTTTTCCTCATTCTTAAGGTACTTTTTATAAACTATATTTGTTATGAGGTATCCATGTCCGAAGACGTAAAAGCCAGGATCAAAGCGGCGGCCTCTGATGGCAAGATTGCCTGCGCCGCGGCCTTCCGTTTGGCCGATGAATTAGGCCTCTCCCGGAAGGACCTGGGGCAGTTGCTCAACGAGCTCAAGATTAAAATCATCCAGTGCCAATTGGGTTGTTTTTGATATGGCCCACCTGTTCGGTCCGGTTCCGTCTCGCCGTCTGGGACGGTCTTTAGGGGTCGATCTCATCCCCCCCAAGACCTGTCCTTATGACTGTATTTATTGCGAGGTGGGGGCTACCACCCATCAGACCGGCAAGCGTTTCTCTTATCAAGCTGAGACCATCATCAGTGAGTTGGAGGATTACCTTGAGGATTTGCCTCAACCGCCTGATATAATCACCCTGGCGGGCTCCGGCGAACCCACCCTGAACTTGGGATTGGGCCGCATCATTCGCGTCATCAAAGAGATGAGCCAAATTCCCGTGGCCGTACTGACCAACGGCGCCCTGCTCTATCTGCCCGAGGTGCGCCACGAGTTAGCCGCCGCGGATATCGTCCTCCCCTCCCTGGACTCAGCCTGCGAGGAGACCTACCGGCTTATTAACCGGCCGTTACCGGGGCTTTCCCTGGAGTCGCTCCTTGAAGGCCTGACGTCCTTCCGCCAGGGGTACCGGGGCCGGATCTGGCTGGAAGTCATGCTGCTAAAAGGCCTCAACGATACCGACGAGGAACTGTCCCTGCTGCGCCGGACCTTAACGGAAATCGCGCCGGATAAGATTCAACTCAACACCGCGGTGCGTCCGGTGGTAGAGTCAGCCGCGCGGCCTTTAAATAAGACCGAGATGGCAGCCGCCGCCGCTTTCCTAAAAGGGCCGGTGGAGGTCATCGCCTCCTTCAACCGGGCGGCTAGTGCGGAACTGCCCTGCCAGGATGAAGACTTGGTGGAAATGCTCTCCCGGCGTCCCATGACCGCGGCGGATATCGCCAAGGCCTTGGGTCAGCCTTTGGTACAGGTAGTGGCCCGCCTGAAATGCCTTAAGGACTCGGGCCGTATTTCCTATGACCGTTATCATGACCAGGAATTTTTTCGACATCTAACTTAAACGACTTTCTCTCATGCCGTCCAGGCATTGATGAATTTCTTGAACCGAGCTGTCCGCAATTCGGGGGATACGAATTATGCACGGCAAATTCGATGTGGGGCTGGATATCGGCTCTGTGAGCGTCAATCTGGTGATCATGAATCCGGAAGGCGCGGTGGTCAAGGATGAATACCGCCGCCATCTGGGAGCGCCATCTCGCACCGCTTTAAATCTTCTGGAAAATCTCGGCCCGGAGTTTCCCCTGGAGCAGTGCCGCTTGGCGGCCTGCACCGGCATGGGCGGCAAACGCCTGGCCGATCTCCTGGGCTGCCAGTTTGTCAATGAAGTCATCGCCCAAGGCCGGGGCACCCACCACTTTGCTCCGCAGGCCCGCACCATCATCGACATGGGGGGCGAAGACGCCAAGATAATCATGGTGAATGAGCAAGACGGCCATTTGTTTATCGAGGATTTCGCCATGAACACCATGTGCGCCGCAGGCACCGGCTCCTTTCTGGACCAGCAGGCGCACCGCTTGGGCTACACCATCGAGCAGTTCAGCGAGTTGGCCTTGAAGTCCACCACCCCGCCCCGCGTGGCCGGGCGCTGCAGCGTCTTTGCCAAGACCGACATGATCCACCTTCAGCAGGGGGCTACCCCGGATTTTGAGATCATCGCCGGGCTCTGCCAGGCCATGGCCCGCAACCTCAAGAGCAACATCGCCAAGGGCAAAAATTTTGCTCCACCGATTGCCTTTCAGGGTGGCGTAGCCCACAACCTGGGCGTGCGCCAGGCCTTCCGCCAGGTATTCGGCTTAGACGATGCCGGCCTCATCATCCCGCCGCACTTCTGTTCGCTGGGGGCCGTGGGCGCGGTGCTGGTGGCTCGGGAGAACCTGCCCGCGGCTTTCCACCTGGACCTGAACCCCCTACGTGAACATCTCCTCAAAGACGATGATCAATCCCGGCGCCTGCCGCCTCTGGAACCGCCTGAGCTTTTAGGCCCGGAGGCCTACCAGATAATCGACCTGCCTGCGGATGGCTCGGTGGTGGAAGCCTATCTGGGCATCGACGTGGGCTCCATCAGCACCAACGTGGTGGTCATCGACTCCGAGATGCGGGTCTTAGCCCGGGAGTACCTCATGACCGCGGGCCGGCCGCTTGAGGCCATCACCGAGGGGCTGCGCCGGGTAGGCGCTAACATCGGCGGCCGGATTAAGATCATGGGTGCGGCCACCACCGGTTCGGGCCGCTACCTCACCGGCGACTTCATCGGGGCCGACGTGGTGCGCAATGAAATCACCGCCCAGGCCACTGCCGCCGCGGCCATCGACCCCACCGTGGACACCATCTTCGAGATCGGCGGCCAGGACTCCAAGTTCATCAGTTTAAGCCACGGCGCCATCGTGGACTTCATGATGAACAAGGTCTGCGCCGCGGGCACCGGGTCTTACCTCGAAGAGCAGGCCGAAAAGCTGGGAATTTCCATCAAAGGCGAATTCGGCGACCTGGCCCTGGCCGGCAAAACCCCGGTGCGCATGGGCGAGCGCTGCACCGTGTTCATGGAATCCGACCTGGTGCATCACCAGCAGCGGGGCGCGGCCAAGGAAGACCTGGTGGCCGGGCTGTCCTACTCCATTGTCCAGAATTATCTCAATAAAGTGGCGGAAGACCGGCCCATCGGCAACAACATCTTTTACCAGGGGGCCACTGCCGCCAACCGGGGCATTGTCGCGGCCTTCCAGCAAGTCTGCGGCAAAAAGATCACTGTGCCGCCCCACCACGACGTCACCGGCGCCATCGGCGCGGCGCTTTTAGCCATGCGGGAACGCGACTGGACCGAGTCCAAATTCAAGGGCTTCGACCTGGCCGACCGCACCTATGAGATTACTTCCTTTGAATGTAACGGCTGCCCCAATAGCTGCGAAATTCGCCAGGTCAAGATCGAAGGCGAAAAGCCCCTGTTCTACGGCAGCCGCTGCGAAAAATACGAAGTGGGCAAAGCCGAAAAACAGGTTGATCTGGTCGACCTGCTCCTGGAGCGGGAAAACCTGCTGTACGGCGAAGAGCCCCCCAAAGAAGGCCCCCGGGGTCCCATCGGCATCCCCCGGACCATGTTCTTCCAGGAACTCATGCCCTTCTTCCGGGCCTTCTTCGAAGACCTGGGCTTCACCGTGGTCTACTCGCCCAAGACCAACAAGAAGGTGATCAACCAGGGAGTGGAAGCCCTGGCCGCGGAACCCTGCTACCCGGTTAAGGTGGCCCACGGCCATATCCTGGACCTGCTCAAGGCCGGGGTCAAGCGCATCTTCCTGCCCAGCATCATCGACCTGCCGCACCCTCACCCCGAAATCGGCAGCGGCGTGGTCTGTCCCATGGCCCAATCCCTGACCTATACCGTGCCCACCGCCATTGAGTTCGCCGAGTTTGGGGCCAAGCTGTTGTCCCCGGTGCTCTACTTCGGACGCGGCCCCCGCCGCCTGCGTCAGGGTTTGCGGGATTTGGGCAAGGAACTGGGAATCAGCGGCTTTAAGGTGAACCGGGCCATGCTCAAGGCCCAGGCGGCCCAGCAGACCTATTATGACCGCCTCAGCGCCCGGGGCCGGGAGATCCTGGCTTCCCTGCCGCCCGATGGCCTGCTCATGGTCCTCATCGGCCGGCCCTACAATGCCCTGGACCCCGGCATGAACCTCAACCTGCACCGCAAACTGCGGCAGTTGGGGGTGCTGGCCCTGCCCATGGACTTTTTGCCCGTGGATCAGGTGGACCACCTGGATGAAATCAAGCCCATGTACTGGCGCTTCGGCCAAAAGATCCTGGGCGTGGCCGAACTCATCCGCCAGGATCCCCGGCTCTACGGCATCTATATCACCAACTTCGGCTGCGGCCCGGACTCCTTTATTCAGCACTTTTTCCGGGACCAGATGCGGGGCAAACCCTACCTGGAGATCGAGATCGACGAGCACTCCTCCGACGTAGGGGCCATCACCCGCCTGGAAGCCTTCCTGGACAGCCTGAAGAACGTCACGGTTGAACCGGCGCCAACCCGGGTGTCGCCCTACCGTTACCGGGTCACGGGTAATCTCAAGCGCAAGATTTTTCTCCCCCCCATGACCGACCAGGCCTTGGCCCTGGTGGCGGCGTTCCAGGCCTGCGGCGGCGAGGCCGAGGCCCTGCCGCCCTCGGACGAAGAGACCCTGGAACTGGGCCGCCGTCTAACCAGCGGCAAGGAATGTTACCCCCTGATTCTCACGACCGGGGACCTGGCCAAACTGACACAGCGCCCGGACTTCGAACCGGACAAAAGCGCCTTTTTCATGCCCGCAGCCGACGGCCCCTGCCGTTTCGGCCAGTACCACCGCTTCCACCGCATGGTGCTGGATGATCTGGGCTATCCCCAGATGCCGGTCTACTCCCCGGATCAGAACGAAAACATGTATAAGGAAGTAGGCCTGGTGGGCAGCGATTTCTCCCGGGTGGCCTGGAACGGTATGGTGGCCATCGATCTCTTGGAGAAAAAGCTCCGGGAGACCCGGCCCTATGAATGCGTCCCCGGCGAGGCAGACCGGGTCTATGAGCACTATCTCGACCGGGTCTTTCAGGCCCTGCGGACCCGGGGCGACGTACCCGGAGCCCTTAAGGAGGCCCGGCGGGTTTTCGACGACGTCTCGGTGAGCATCAACGGCGGCAAGCCGGTGGTCGGGGTGGTTGGCGAAATCTACACCCGGGCCAACAAGTTTTCCAATGAAAACGCGGTGCGGGAGATCGAGTCCCTGGGAGGCGAGGTCTGGATGCCGCCCATCGGCGAGTGGCTCCTCTACGTCACCCACTCCTCCAAGCATGATGCCTGGGTCAACCGGCACTTCCGCGAACTCCTCACGGTCTGCATAGAAGAGCGGGTCCAGAAAAAGGACGAACATCGCCTGGAACAAATCTTTCACGGCAGCATCAAAAACCTGACGGAACCCACCATCCCCGAGACCCTGGAGATGGCCAAAGATTATCTCCATCCGTCGTTTGAAGGCGAAGCCATCTTGAGCATCGGCAAGTCCCACGACTTCGTGAACAAGGGCGCCTGCGGCCTGGTGAACATCATGCCCTTCACCTGCATGCCGGGCACCGTGGTCAACTCCCTGTTCAAACTCTTTAGGGAGCGCCACGACAACATCCCCTTCCTCAACCTGGCTTACGACGGCCAGGAGCAGACCCACACCCGAACCCGACTGGAGGCCTTCATGTACCAGGTGCGCCAGTTCAAGTCCCGGAAAGGGTAGGGAAAAATCCAGGGCGGGCACTGCCCGCCGTATAAAAAGGATACCTTTTGTAGGGGCGGACCTGCGTGTCCGCCCCTGGTTTGCATACTTAATTCCTCGTTCCCAAGCTCCAGCTTGGGAACGTTATTACGTCCTCGTTCCCAAGTTGTACTTGGGAACGTCATTTTCCGCCCAAGCTCCGCTTGGGCACCTTACTCTAAGGGCAACCCGGCCTCATAGCAGGTCTTTTCACCTGTCTTTTCTGATCACTGATCACTGATAACTGATAACTGTCTTTCACCCCGCCATCCTTCTGACTGAAATCACTTCTTTGAGACGCTTGAGCGCGCCGAAAACCTTTTCCAGGTGCACCTGGTCCGCCACCTGAATGGTGAACCGGGCAATGCCTTTATTTTCCGCGGTGGTCTCCACCGACGCCTTGGTGACATTGACGTCGGCCGCCTTCATGGCGCTGGTGATATCAGCCAGGAGTCCCGGCTTATCAACCGTAACAACTTGAATTTTAACGGGATAGAGCTTCTTGGAATTGCCGCCCCCGTCCCATTCCGCCGGGATGTGCCGGAAGGTCTCAGTACTGGCCAGGTAGGGACAGTCGGCCCGATGGATGGTCACCCCTTGCCCCCGGGTGATGTACCCCATGATAGCGTCTCCGGGGATGGGCTGGCAACAGTTGGCCAGCCGCATCATGAGATCGTCCAGATCCTTGATCTTCAGCCCCGCGGGTTCTTCCTTGCCCCGCCGCGCCGGCGCCTCGGCGACCACCTCCTCTTCCGCCGCGGGCGCGGCCAACCGGCCCAGCCGGTTGGTCACCTGCCCCGGAGAGACCTTACCATGGCCGATGGCGGCTAAAAGATCATCCACCCCCACGAAGGAAAATTCCTGGACCACCTTTTTCAGGTCATCCCCATCCTTGATCAGCTTCTGGAGGCTGGTGCCGGCCTTCCGCAGTTCCCGTTCCAGCAGCTCCTTGCCCAGGGTGATGGACTGCTCCCGTTCCGCCACCTTAAGATACTGCCGGATCTTGTGGCGGGCCTTGGTGGTCTTGACGAACTGCAGCCAATCCCGGCTGGGGTGGTGGTGGGGTGAGGTAATGATTTCCGCCGTGTCCCCGTTCACGAGTTCGGTGCGCAAAGGCACCATGCGGCCGTTCACCTTGGCGCCGGAGCAGCGGTCGCCCACCTGGGAATGGATGGCATAGGCGAAATCCACCGGGGTGGCGCCCCGGGGTAGTTCCTTGACTTCGCCGGTGGGGGTAAAGACGTAAACCTCATCCGGGTAAAGCTCCAGGCGCACTCCCTCCAGAAGTTCCCGGGGATTCTTCAAATCCTTCTGGAGGTCCACCATCTGTTTGAGCCAGGTGAAGCGCTGGGCCTCTTCTTTGTGGAAAGCCCGCCGCTCCTTATAGCTCCAGTGGGCCGCAATCCCTTCTTCAGCCACCCGGTGCATCTCCCGGGTGCGAATCTGGATTTCCAGGCGTTCGCCGCCCTGGCCGATCACCGTGGTGTGGATGGACTGGTACATGTTGGCCTTGGGCATGCCGATATAGTCTTTGAGCCGCCCCGGCACCGGCCGGAAGATGGCATGAATGACTCCCAGGGTTTCGTAGCAGTCATGGACTGACTCCACCACGATGCGGAAGGCCAGAAGATCATAGAGTTCATCCAGGGTGATTTGTTGCGCCTGGAGCTTGCGGTAGATGCTATAGAAATTTTTAACCCGGCCGCTCACCTCGCCCTTAATGTGGTGCTCCGCCATTTTATCCTTGAGGAACTGGCACATCTCCTGGTTGTATTTCTCTAAGACGCCCTTCTTGCGGAAGAGCCCTTCCTGGATCTGCTGATAAGCTTCCGGCTCCAGATAAAAAAAAGACAGATCTTCCAGGTCAGCCTTGAGGCGGAACATGCCCAGACGGCCGGCCAGAGGGGCGTAGATCTCCAGGGTCTCCCGGGCGATGCGCTTTTGCTTGGCGGGCTCCATGAACCCTAAGGTCCGCATGTTGTGCAACCGGTCGGCCAGCTTCACCAGCAGGACCCGGATGTCGTGGGACATGGACAGGATCATCTTGCGGATATATTCCGCCTGCTGGGTCTGCTTATCGCCAAAGACCAACTGGCCGATCTTGGTGACCCCGTTGACGACATCCGCGACTTCTTCACCGAAGTAGTCTTCCAGATCATCCAGGCTGGCCGCGGAGTCCTCCACGGTGTCGTGCAGCAGGCCGGAGGAGACGGTAACGGGCCCCATGCCCATCTTGGCCAAAAGATAGGCCACTTCCAGGGGATGACTCAGATACGGCTCACCGGATAGGCGCAATTGTCCCTCATGGGCCTTGGCCGAGAAGATATAGGCCTTCTCGATCAGGTCGGTATCCGACTCGGGGTGATTCTTGTGCACCTCCTCCACGATGTCCTGGAGGCGGATGATCCGGTTAGTCATGCAACTCCTGAGCCCTCTCGTAGGGCGGGCGTCCCGCCCGCCATTGGCCGCATTTTTACGCCCTCGTTCCCAAGCTCCAGCTTTACACCCTCACCCTCTCGTTCCCAAGTTGCACTTGGGAACGCCATTCTCCGCCCAAGCTCTACTTGGGCACCACTCGTAGGGGCGGGGTCTCCCCGCCCCTGCTCCGTTAAATCTAACCGCCCAGCTCCTGAATCCGCTTCTCCAAATAACCCGGCAGCTCGTTACACCTCGTTCCCAAGTTGTACTTGGGAACGTCATATCCCGCCCAAGCTCTGCTTGGGCACCACTTCTCCTCCGGCTGTTTAACCCCCCAGCTCGTTAATCCGCTTCTCCAAATAACCCGCCAACTCATTCAAGGCGATTAATTGCATCTCATTGGAACCCCTTTCCTTGACCTCGGCCTGGCCTTTGTCCATGGTCTTGGGCCCCACCACCACCCTCAGGGGAATCCCCAGCAAATCACAGTCCTTGAACTTCACCCCCGGGCGCTCATCCCGGTCGTCCAGCAACACTTCAATGCCGGCTTCTTCCAGTTGCTTATGCAACGCCAGGACGTATTCCCGGACTGCGCTATTTTTAAAAAAATCGATGGGGACCAAATCCACCTGAAACGGGGCCAGGGCCATGGGGAAGATGATGCCGTTATCGTCGTGGCCCTGCTCGATGGCCGCGGCCACGATCCGACTCACCCCGATGCCGTAGCAGCCCATGTAAATGTAGTGCTCCTGGCCGTCCTGGTCCAGGAAGGTGGCCTTTAGAGACTTGGAGTATTTCAGGCCCAACTTGAAGATATGGCCCACTTCGATACCCTTAAGAAGCGTCAGCGCCCCCCGGCAGCGGGGGCAGGGGTCCTGGTCCGTAATCGACCGCAAATCCGCCGCCTCGGTGATCTTGAAGTCCCGGCCCGGATGGACGTTTAAGAGGTGGTAGCTATCCCGGTTGGCCCCGGTGATCATGGCGCTCATTTGGGCCACCGCCTGGTCGGCGTAGATGGGCAGCTTGAGCTGCACCGGGCCGGCAAAACCCACCTCGGCCCCGGTCAGTTCCTGGACCTTAATAATCCCCGCCAGGATTAAATCGGTCACCCCCAGGAGGTTTTTTACCTTGACTTCATTGACTTCATGGTCGCCCCGGATCAGGACCGCCACCGCCCCGTTTTCTGTCTCATAAATCAGGGTCTTGACGATCTCGGAGGGCGTCACCTTGAGAAACGCCGCCACTTCCTCCACGGTGCGCACCTTGGGGGTATGCACCAATTCCGGCTCGTCGCCCACCGGCGGTCCAACCTCACCCGCCTCCAGGGCCACTTCCGCCTTCTCCAGGTTGGCGGCGTAAGCGCATTGCGTACAGGAGGCTATAAAGTCTTCGCCGGTGTCGGCCAGGACCATGAATTCATGGGAAAAACTGCCGCCGATGGGGCCGGAGTCGGCTTCCACCACCTTGAAGTTAAGCCCGCAGCGGCTAAAGATGCGGTTGTAGGCCTCGTACATCCGCTGGTAGCAGGCTTCGGCCCCGGCTTCGTCCACGTCGAAACTGTAGGCGTCCTTCATGATAAACTCCCGCCCCCGGATCAGTCCGAAGCGGGGCCGGATTTCGTCGCGAAACTTCACCTGGATCTGGTAAAGATTAAGCGGCAGTTGCCGGTAGGAGTGGACTTCTTTGCGCACCAGGTCGGTAATGATCTCTTCGTGGGTGGGACCGAAGCAATAATCCCGCTCATGGCGGTCCATAAAGCGCAGCAATTCCTTGCCGTAGACGTCCCAGCGCCCGGATTCCTGCCACAACTCTGAGGGCTGCACCGCGGGCAAAAGCACCTCCTGAGCCCCGGCCCGGTTCATCTCCTCCCGGACGATGCGCTCCACTTTGCGGAGCACGCGCAAGCCCAGGGGCAAATAATTATAAATCCCCGAGGCCAGTTTGCGGATCATCCCGGCCCGAAGCAGCAGCCGGTGTGAGACCGCTTCAGCCTCGGCCGGATTTTCTTTTAAAGTCGGTATCAGCGTGCGGGAAAAGAGCATAGTCACCCCAAGTAAACATATTTTATCATATTAATCTTACGATACTTACTAAGTTTCCCACAACCCAATTTCCTACAGCAGTCAGTGATCAGGAGGTCGCGGTCATCTCAGTCAGTCATGATCCTGGGGCTCATCCGTAAGTCATGAAAAGATTTGGTGGCACAGGCTTTCCAGCCTGTGCCGGTACGCCGTTTCTCGTTCCCAAGCTCCAGCTTGGGAAACGTCACTCTTGGCCCAAGCTCTGCTTGGGCACCACTCCCTCTCTCCCCCTTAAGGGAAGCTGAGGGTGAGGGCTGAGTAAGGAAAAACCCTTGGCAAGGAAGGAAAACCTGACGTGGAAAAACTCTATCTGATCCCTTCGGTCGGATTAAGTTACCGGGTAATCGAAGCCTTGTGCCGCTTTGGCGGCTTTTCTCTGCAACTTCTCGAAAACCAAGCGGGCCTCTGGCAGCACAAAGGCCTCTGGCAGCGGCAAACCGGCGGCTTCCAGCCGGAAGTAAGCGGTCCATGATGGCCCCCAGGCGAGGTTAAACGACATAAAGCGTAGCAAGTTCCATCTGTTGCGGTTAATCGTTTCGGAATTATCCGGTACATGGAACAAAAAAGGGCAGAAAGAGGGTTTCACAAGGGTGCTAAGCCTCTAAAAAGGACCCTAAAACACGAAAAAAATGGAAAAAAAGAGGTCAGTAATGCCTGGTTTAGGACTTATCAGGAGGCCCTGGAGTCCTTCCGGTTATCGGGAACAGCGGGGATGTATTGACTTAACCTATTGATGATAGAGATGAAATTAAGGTCTTGCGAAATATTCGGACCACGGCCGCCGCAAAATGGAGGGCGGCACTGCCTGCCGTCCCTTTTTCTCGAGAATCGGGGCAGTTTGACAAATGCAGAGTTGGATAAAAACGCCGCCTGGCCTACGTCTTTTGTCGTAGGGCGGGCGTCTCGCCCGCCGGCAAAAGACTGCGCTGGCATACAGGGTGCGCACCGCGCACCATGCCTTTTCCTGGTTAGGGCTGAACCGCGGGGCGCAGGCTGCTGGCCCTCGGGCCGGAAGGGCAGAGCTGCTCCCGGGAAATCCGAAAAGCCGCGTCCATGAGGACTTCCAGGTTGACCACGTCCTCTTTGTTATAGGTGAGGAGCAAATCCAGGGCGCCCTTGTCCCCCCGCTGGTAGCGCTGCCACAGGAGCACCGCCATGTAGCCGTCCATGCCGTCCACCTCATTGGGGCGGTGGATGCCGAACCGGGGCTCGATGCGCTTCAGTCCGCCCTTATACCCCAGGCGGGCCATGAGAAACCGCAGATCCACGTGGGCCGCGGGCAGGGGCAAATCGGGGAAGGAGGCGCGCAAGACCGGCAGGTCGAACTGGGTGCCGTTGAAGGTGACCAAAAGATCGAACTCCGACAGCACTTGGGGAAATTCATGCAAATTGTAACCCTGCACGAACTGGCGCATATTCTGCCCGTCGTACAGGCCCACCACGGTTACCAGCAACCCCGGCCAAACTTTGCCGGTGGTTTCGATGTCGAGATACGCGGTGCGGGGGCGGAACTGGTGAAAGAGGCGCCAGTGTTCCCCGGCCTGGAGTCGGGTGGCGAAATAGGCGGGATCTTCCAGGTGATCGAAAGACCCTTGGAGTTCGGTTTTCAACGCGTCAAACCGCGGCCGGGAGAGGCCGCGGACGCGTTTGGCGGCCAAAAAATCCTCCCAGGTGGACAGTCCTTGCCGCCAGAAGTGGCCCTCAAAGCGGGGCCCCACCCCGGGCAGATGAATGAAAGTACGCTTTAACATTTGTATAATATATCACCGCGCCCGGGGTTTGTCACCCTGGCGGCGGGAGCTTGCCAAATGCACGCCAGATATACCAACGGTTTGCGTAGGGTGCGTCTCACGCACCATCTTTTCCAGGCTCATTGCACGAAATTACCTGACGTAGGGTGCGCACCGCGCCTCATCTTTGGCGGGCATTGCCCGCCCTACTCATCTGGACAACCAACGGCGGCCCCCCATTTTGCATGGTTTCGGGTGATCCAAGGACTCATAAATTACTACTTACTGATTACTGCTCACTGATTACTGATTACTCTTCTTATTCCTCTTTTAATATCGCCGCCAGGCGCGGCTGCATAGCCCGCCAGGCAGGGTAGGCCGCGGCGGCCAGACCCAGGCCCACTACGAGGCAGAAGGTCTGGATATAGATGCCGGGGACCATATGCAGTTGGATGGTCCAACCGAAGGCCTGCTTGTTGATCACGAAGATGAGCAAAAGCGACAGCACCGAGCCGCACCCGGCCCCGAGCCCAAAGCTCAAGAAGCTGGCCAGGCCCGATTCAACCAGTACCATGCCCAATATTTGCCGGTGGGAGGCGCCTATGGCCTGGAGCAGGGCCAACTCCCGCTCCCGCTCCATGACGAGCACCAAAAAGGTGGTGATGATGCCGAAGACCGCCACCACTACCGCCACCCCTTCCAGGGCGTAGGTCAGGGCAAAGGTCTCGTCGAAGATTTTCAGGATGCCGCCTCTAAGCTCCCGATGAGACAGACTCAGGAGATGGTAGCGGTGGCCGTAGCGTTCCTGAAGCCGGGCCTGAACCTGGGGGATCTTGGCGGGGTCCTTAAGATATAGACGCACCGCGTTCAGATGAGTGTCAGGCCAAAAGCGCCGAAATTGGGAAATATCCATCCAGACGCTGGGGCCGTCGGTGCGGTAGTCGTAAAAAACTCCCGCGATAGTAAGCTTTTGCGGACCGCTTGGCGTCGGCAAATCGATGACGCCGCCTTCGTGCAGACGAAAGGCCTCAGCCAGAGGTTCCGAGATGACGACCATCCCTGCGGTTTCCGGTTTACTGTTTTCTGTTTCCGGTCTTCTTATTTCATAATTCGACCTTGATTTACCAAAATCCTCTTTCCCTAACCCCTGACCCCTGGCCTCTAACCCCTGCCCCTCCCCCCCAACTTCCATCATAATCTCCGCCGTATCTCCCCGGCGGAACCAGAGGCCGCCATGCCGGGCCAGGACTTCGAAGCTGCCGCCGATGACCAGGATATAACGATCTTTAAAAGGGATGCGGACGCAGCGGTAGAGGTAAATATCTTTGATGTCGGGATCCTGTTTCAGCTCCGGCAGGATCTCCGGCGGCAGGTATTGGTCATAGGCCGCGGTGGAGAAGACCGCGGGTCCGAAAAAGATGTCGCCGCTGATGGCCCGGCTTATCCAGTCGTTCACGGTCTGGCGGAAAGAGCCGATCATCACCGTCACCGCGATGAGCATGCCCAGGGCGCACGCCAGGGCCGCGATGGAAACCGCGCTGCGGCTCAAGGACCCGGCCAGATAACGGCAACCCAAATCGCCCGCGGGACCGAAGATTTTACGAAAGACGGGCTGCAAACCCAGCCCCAACATGCGTGCCGCCAGAGGCGTCAAGAGGGCGAAGCCCAGAAGAATGAGGAACGCCGCAACGAATCCCGGCCAAGGAGGGCCGGCGCCCAGTTTCCAGGAGGCCCCTGCCCCTGCCAGAACCAGGGCTACGCAACCCCATACAAAGATGGCCCCGGCCCGGCTCTCGATTTTTTCTTCCAGTTCCTCCCGGTGCCATACAGCCCTTACCTGCGTCCGGGCCGCTTCCCGGGCCGGCAGCAGGGCCGCCGCGAGGGTGGCGATGACGGCCAGACCCCAGGCCTGGAGCATGAGCCCACCCCGGACCCAGACCTCATGGGCCACCACCGGCATGTAAAGGGACGAGAGGTTCTGAGTCATTACCCCCAAGACGCCCCTGGCCAGGCCGACTCCGAGGATGAGGCCTAAAAGCCCGCCTACCAGGCCGCTGGCCAGGCCCTCGGCCAAAAACAGCAGCAACACCTGACCCGGCGTCATGCCCAGGGTCCGCAGCAGGCCGATTTCCCGGCGACGGCGCACCACCGACAGAGTAACGGACTGGTAAATGAGGAACATGCCCACAAACAGGGCAATGGCGCTCAGTACCGCCAGATTGAGGCGGTAGGAGGCCACCAGGCCCTCGGCGCGGCTGCCCTGGGCCGCGGGCCGCACCACCTCAACCCCCGGAGGCAGCGCTTTTTGAAGGGCTGTTTGGACATCAGCGTCTGGCCCAGCCCCGATCACATCGATATAGTCGAGGCCTCCCGCCCGATCCAGGAGTTCCTGGGCCGGCCCCATATCCATGAGCAGCACCGCGCCATCAAAGGGATAAAGGCCGCTCTTTGCATCGAAGATGCCGACTATCTTAAGGTCATGCCGCCGGGGGCCTACCATCACCGGCAGAGTATCGCCGGGTTTAACGTTTAAACGCGACGCCAGGGGCCGGCCCACCAGGGCCGAACCGGGCCGGGTAAAAAATTCACTCCAGACCGCGTCGCTGAGACCATGATCATGGGAGAATTCGTAATCCCGGAAAGGCCGCTCGGAGAAAGGATCGATTCCCAGAAGGAGGACTGGGCCTTGGTTATGGCCGGCGAGGTCCAGGACAGATTCTACCGCCGGGGCCGCAGCCTCGACCATTGGGAGCTGCCGCACCGTGACGAACAACGATTCGTCCAGGGGGGAGCCGGGCGTCTGGATGCGCCACTGGGCTTTGCCGGTCACCGCAGTGACGCCGTTTTGAAAACTTTGCAAGGCGCTGGCCGCGGCCAGGGATATGCTCAGATAGACCGCGGTCCCCAGGGCAATACCCAGGATACCCAGGATGGTGCGTCCGGGATACTGGGCCAGGTGGCTTAAAGAGATGCGGAAGAGCCACGGTTTCATGGCAGTAAGCGACCATCCTGCAACCGCACCACCCTGTCCGCTGCCTGCCCAGCCTCCGGGGCATGGCTCACCACGATGATGGTCTTGCGCCATTGGCTATGCAGGTACGAGAAAAGTTCAAGGATCTGGGCGGCGGTAACTGAATCCAGGTTCCCGGTAGGCTCATCGGCCAGAATGACCGCGGGTTGGTTGATCAGGGCCCGGGCAATGGCGGCCCTCTGCATCTCGCCGCCCGATACCTGGTGCGGCTTGTGGTCACGGCGGGCGCTTAACCCCACCTCCCCCAACCACCGGGCCGCTTCCTGCTGGGCCTGGTGATAAGCGCTCCCTTGGAGGACCCGGGGGAGGGCGACATTCTCTTCCAGGGTCAGGAGAGGCAGCAGGTTAAAGGACTGAAAAACCACCCCTATGCGGTCGCGCCTAAACCGGGTCAGTTCGGGCTCCTGGAGGGTCGCCAGGTCGCGGCCCTCCAGAAATACCCGGCCACTGCTGGGAGGTTCCAGGCCGCCAATGATGTGCAAAAGGGTGCTCTTGCCGCAGCCGCTCTTGCCGGTTATGGCAACGAATTCCCCTGAGTTGATCTGCAGGTTAAGGTTATGGAGGGCCTGAATCGCTTCGGGCCCCCGGTAATAAACCTTGCTCACCTGCTCTAATTTGATCACTCTGGTCTCCGATACTATGCCAATGAATTTATTATACCTGCCGCACCCGGGAATTTAAAGTTCGTCCCGCCTAGTGCCGATACGTTGGCAAGGGTGAGGTAGGGACGCAGGTTGAGCGGCAATGGCTGCTGTGGCCAATCGACTTTAGTGTTCCCCCTTTAGCTTGGTCCCGGGGGGAGGAATCGTTATTTCTCTTTTGAGTCCTGCCGAAGTGACGCGTTATGCCGGCCAGATGGCCTTGGATGGCTGGGGACGGGACGTCCAGGAACGCCTGAAATCCACCCAGGTGCTCATTGCCGGGGCTGGCGGCCTGGCGTCGGCCACTGCCCTTTATCTCATGGCCGGAGGCATTGGTGCCATTCGGCTGGTGGATGAATCCCGGGTGAGCCTCGCCGACCTGAACCACCAAGTGCTCTTCCGGGAACGAGACCTGGGCAAGGCTAAAGCCACCGTGGCCGCACACCGTCTCAAAGAGGTCAATTCTTTCGTCACGGTGGAAAGCCATGTGAAGGAGCTTTCGGAACACAACGCCTTTCGGCTGTCGGCAGGCTGCAACGTGCTCATTGACGCTAGCAATAACGACAGGGTAGGTCCCCTCCTGAATCTGGTAGCAGTCCGGGAGCAGATTCCCCTGGTCCATGCCTGGGTGGGGGAGGAGACCGGCTGTTTGACCACCTTCTGGCCAGGCCGCGGCCCCTGTTTCGCCTGCACTTTAATGGAGACCCCCGCCGCCCCCCGCCCTGCCCTGTTGGGCCCTTTGCCAGGCATTATGGGGTCCCTGCAAGCCCTTGAGATCCTGCGTATCTTGGGATGGATGGGGCCGGCGCTTCTGGGCCGGGTTCTCATTTTTAAAGGCAACCAGTTCAAGTTTACGGAAAAAACCATCCGATCCAATCCACAATGCGCGGTTTGTTCTCCCTGCGCGTCTTGAGCATTTTCTGCGTCGGACTATTTTCATCGGCTGCTCATCGAGAAGCCAATTTAGGGTTATCTCCCTCTTTTTTTTCTTGGCTTCCACATCAGCCTGGGAGTGCAGAACCTATTTTCTTTTTTATTTCAGGATAATACTCATTAGTAACCTATTCTCCGGGCAAGAAAATATTTTTAAAGTTTTCCCCCGGAATGCTCGAAAAGAGAAATAAATGACTCACGAGGTCAGTAATGAAGTTGAACCAGGCCCCAGGAAGCGCATCGCTTATGGGAGGCTGGCACCTGCGACAAACAAGCCGAGGGGATCAATGACGCTCTGCTATAAAGTTAGGCTGTTGAAAATCGCAAAGGGACTCTTAAAAATGGGGGAATAAAAAACTTTTAAGGACGTAAACCGGCAGTCAGGATACTCACGATATGATAAACGCCTCACAAAATCACTTTGATTTTAATTTACCAGAGGCAGGATTGTCGCGCTTGTGCGCTTGATCAATCGGCAAACTGGTCAAGACCTGTAAAATTACAGAAAGGAGAGTCATGGATAAGATAAGCTTCTCTCATAACTTAATGCTCACCATCGATCAAATTTCTCAGCTTACCGGGGTCCGCAAATCTACCCTCCGGTACTGGGAAAAATCCTTTGATGATTTTTTGAAACCCGCCCGTACTCAATCCAATCGGCGGGAGTATACCATGGAGGATCTGGACCGAATTAAGGCCATTAAGAACCTCCTGGAACAAGAACACCTGACGGCCTATGGGGTGCGCATGCGCCTGCACGAGCTCTTTCCCTCAAAAAAAGGAGAGAGTGACGCGGGCCGCAAAGTCAAGCCCAAAGCCGTCAAGAGAGGCCCAGCGTCCTCAAGGACAGGGAATGATACGTCCGTCTAATTGCTGGGCCAGGTGGTTCGCGGAGGGGGTGAAACCAAAGACTTCCTGCCAGACCCGGGGGCTTTCCATGCAGAGATAGAGGAACGCCTCCGGAGCCGCCTGGGAGAGCCACTCCCGCATGCGGGCATACATTTCGACGCGCATATTTTTGAAATACCGCAATTTGCCGTCGGGCGCGAGGACCATCTCTTGGGCGGCTATGCGGCTTTGGGGGAAACGTTGGAGTATGAGCTGGCGTAGCGGCGGTAAAAAGCGCAATCCTCCCAGACTGATCCAGGCGATGGCTTGAGAAGGGACCATCGCACCGATTGCTTCAACGGTTTGTCGGTATGCCTCCTCCCACCCCGGGAAATAGATGAGGGGGTCGAAGTGAAAGGCTACCCGGAATCCCGCCGCGGCGGCCCGGCTGGCTGCATTGAGTCGCATTTTCAGGGAAGCGGCCAACTTCTCTTCTCCGGAAATAATTTCCGGCGGATTGAGGGACCAAGCGAAAATGACCTGGGGATTGGGGCCTAAGGAGAGGAGATGATCCAGATGAGGCCACTTGCTTTTGATCTCTAGGACGGCCTGCCGCTGGCCTGCCAGTCGGGGAATCAGGCGCTCATTGAGTCCCATGAGGTCGTCCAGGGCCAAGCTGTCACCAAATTCTCCTGTGCCCAAACGCCACACCTGTTCCGGACTTTCGGCCCACCGGGTTTCGAGTTCAGCGAACAAATCTTCGACGTTGACGAAGATGGTAATGGCCGGGATGTTGATATAGCCCTGGAGTACGCAGTACGTGCAGTCCATGGGGCAGTTGAGGGTGACCTGGAGCACCTGGTAGCCACAGCAGACATAATCCTTGGTCCCGGGACAAGGCCGCCAGAATGGCCCTTTTTGAACTGCCAGAAGCAGGGTGGTCTTAGCTTCGGGCAGCCATGCGGCCCCATTGCGCGCCGAAGCCTTAAGGGCGTCCCGGTCTTGGATCACATCCACCGGCACCCTCGGCAGCTTCGCCAAAATCCGCCGGGTCATGGGATAATCCCGGGCTTCTTTTTCAATCAGAATTCGGCATATTCGCTTGGCCAATGGCATATCATCAAATAATTAAGGGAAGGGGATAAGGGCTTTTTCACAAGTGCCTTTACCCCTTCCACCTTAATTTTTCATAATTCTTTTCTGCAGACCCAGTTAAAAACAGCTCTTTTTTCAATCATTTGCTAATGGTTGTTTTTCGTAATCGGAAATCAATGAATGAAGATCGTTACCAGTAATTTCTTTAAGCCTTGGAATACAATTAAAACTAAAATATTGCTTGGGATTCACATCAGGCCATATTTTATAATATTCCTTTTGAACCTCCTTAATTCCCTTTTCCATAATTTGTGATATTCTAAACGCATAACCTCTTTGGCATAATATTTTTTTATTTTCTTCCCCGCCATAAATAGTTATTAGCATTCTATATTCTCCATGTTCTACCCATTTAATATTTTCTTCCATAGTTGCACATAATTTAGAATATAATTGTACTGGAAGAATGCCATTATTTTTGTAGTTCGGATCACTCAATATCAAATTTTGAAAATATTTAGTAATTTCGACAGTTAAATTGCCATACTTATCATTTTGAAACTCAGTCAGTTTCTCAGAAAAATAATAATCTGAATAAAGTAAATTACTTGGGAAAACGACGAAGGCTTTAAAACTGCCTGGTATTAATACCTTTCTAATTGACGATGTAGATGAGCATAAATAGGCAACCATACGACCAACCCTTTCAGGCTTCTTGCCAGAATTATAAACTTCTATATATGGTTGAATACCAATACCAGTATAATTAGTAGAAATAGTTAAATCATTCTTTATCATAAAATATAATTCTGATCTACCAAATATTGAGCCAATATCAGAAGATATAAATGTTAACAATAATATAGTTATAGTTAACATCGCAATTATAATATTTTTTATTTTAGAACCATTATTCATATTATTGAATTTTAGATAATATTTTTCTTAGACAATATATTAATATTGATAAAATAATGTCTTTATTCTAACATCTCCATAGAGTCTTGAAATGGTGCAAAACTTTAACCATTGCTGTTTTTCTCAATTATCTGCACTTTCATCGGTTTTTTACATCTTTGGACTCCCCTGTATTTCATCCTCAATTTGGGGCGGACACGCATGTCCGCCCCTACTGAAAATATACTCACAAAGATTTCGACCGGGCCGCCTCGCCCTTTTTTTCCTTGATCATGGCGTGGGCCGCGGCCATGCGGGCGATGGGGATGCGCATGGGCGAGCAGGAGACATAGTTCAAGCCGATGCGGTGGCAGAATTCCACCGCCTGGGGCTGGCCGCCGTGTTCGCCGCAGATGCCGATCTTGAGATCCGGGCGAACCTTGCGGCCTTCGCTGACCGCAAGCTGCATGAGCCAGCCCACCCCCAATTCATCCAGGATTTCAAAGGGGTTGTGGCGCAAGATGCCCTCGGTGTTGTAAATCGGGAGGAACTTGTTTTCCGCGTCTTCCCGGGAGAAGGAGAAGGTGCCCTGGGTGAGGTCGTTGGTGCCGAAGGAGAAGAACTCGGCGCTTTCCGCCAGCCTGGCGGCCCGGACGCAGGCTCGGGCGATTTCCACCATGGTGCCGAATTTGTATTTAATCTTGACGTTGTAGCGCTTTTCCACTTCCTGATGGATTTTTTGCACCCGCGGCTGCACCCACACCAGTTCCTGCTTGGTGCAGACGTTTGGGATCATGATCTCCGGGCGGACGTCGATTTTGTCTCGCAGGGCAATGGCAGCGGCTTCGAAGATCGCTTGGATCTGCATGTCATAGATTTCCGGGAAGGAGATGCCGCAGCGCACACCCCGGTTGCCCAGCATGGGGTTGTATTCGTGGAGCACCCGGACTCGGCGCAGCACCTTTTCTTTATCCCTCAGCAGTTTCTGATCCAGGCCCTTGACCTTGACTTCGCCAAACTCCCGGGCCACCGCCTCAATGGAGGGAACGAATTTATGCAGCTCCGGGTCCAGCATGGAAACGGTGCCGGGCAACTGCTCCAGGGCGTTGATGATGGCGCTGAATTCTTTGAGCCGGTTGACTTCGTTGAGGAGCTCTTCAACACTGGGCAGGAATTCGTGCAGGGGCGGGTCCAGCAGCCGGATGGTGACGGGCAATCCTTCCATGGCGCGGAAAATTTGCACGAAATCATCGCGCTGCATGGGCATGAGCTTGTCGGCCCAGCGCTTCCGTTCCTCCGGAGAGTCCGCCAGGATCAGGTTGCGCATCTGCGGCAGACGGTCCCCTTCGTTGAACATGCGCTCGGTGCGGCAGAGGCCAATGCCCTTGGCGCCGTGATGCCTGGCCTTGGCGGCCATGTCCGGGGTGTCGGCGTTGGCCCACACCTCGATTTTGGCCTGCTTGTCGGCCCACTCCATCAGTTTGGCCAGGTCATCGGGAAGCTCCGGGTCCAACATGGGCACCGTGCCCAGGAAGAACTGCCCGTTAGTGCCGTCAATGGTGATGATGTCACCTTCCTTGATGACCACGCTGCCCACCCGGGCCTCTTTCAGCTCATAATTGATGTCCAACCCCTCCACGCCGGAGACGCAGGGTTTGCCCATGCCCCGGGCCACCACCGCGGCGTGGGAGGTCTTGCCGCCCCGGCTGGTGAGGATGCCCTGGGCCGCAAAGAAGCCGTGAATGTCTTCCGGCTTGGTCTCGATGCGGGTAAGGATGATCTTCTCCCCTTCATTGCCCAGACGCTCGGCCCGGTCGGCGTCGAACACCACCTTGCCGATGGCCGCGCCCGGAGAGGCTGAGATGCCCGTAGCCAGAGCCTCATGCTTGAAATCCGGGTCGATGCGGCGGTGCAGGAACTGCTCCAGCATGTCCGGCTCGATCCTGAGTAGAGCCTCCTCCTCGGAGATCAGACCTTCCTTGACCATATCCACCGACGTCTTGACCAGGGCCCAGGCGTTCATCTTGCCGTTGCGGGTCTGGAGCATGTAGAGCTTGCCCTGCTCGATGGTGAACTCAAAGTCCTGGACTTCCCGGTAGTGTTTTTCCAGGATATTGTGCATCCTTTCCAGGTCCTTAAAGACCGCGGGCATGTCCGTGCGCAGTTCTTTCAGGGGCCGGGGCGTGCGGATGCCCGCCACCACATCTTCGCCCTGGGCGTTGATCAGGTAGTCGCCGTAGAGCTTGTTCTCGCCGGTACCCGGGTCCCGGGTGAAGCCGACGCCGGTGGCGCTATCGTTCCCCATGTTCCCGAAGACCATGGTGCAAATGTTTACCGCAGTTCCGTAAGCCAGTTCCTTGGTGATGTTGAACTGGCGGCGGTAGTCCACGGCCCGTTTGCCCATCCAGGACTTGAAAACGCCCTCCATGGACAGGAAGAGATGTGCCCAGGGGTCCTGAGGAAAGGGTTTGCCGGTAAGGCGCTCGATAACATCCTTAAATTTCTGGACTACCTCCGCCAGGGCTTCCGCACTGAGCTCGGTATCCACGTGGGCGTGATACTGCTCTTTGACTGCGTCAAAAATCTTATCAAATTCAGCGTCAGGGATTCCCAGGCCAATCTTGCCAAAAAGCTGTAGAAAGCGGCGGTAGGCGTCGTTGACGAAGCGTTCATTCTTGGTCAGGGCGATCATGCCTTTGGCGGTCTCGTCATTTAGCCCCAGGTTGAGGATGGTGTCCATCATGCCCGGCATGGAGAGGGCGGAACCGGAGCGCACCGAGACCAATAAGGGTTTGGCGGGGTCGCCGAACCCCTTGCCGGTCTTCTTCTCCAGGGCCTCCATGTATTCATGGACTTCATCCATGAGGCCCACAGGAAATTTATCCCCCTCTTCCAAAAATTCAATATTGGCTTCGGTAGTGATGACGAACCCCGGCGGGACCGGCAGACCGATCTGGGTCATGGTACACAGGCCAGCGCCCTTGCCTCCTAAAAACTTTTTATTGGTCCCATCGCCTTCCTCGAAGGCATAGCAATAGCGTTTTTTCGCTGTCTTGGCCATGTCGCCTATCTCCTTATCGATCTGGTTTCCGATTTTGTCCGATTTTTCCAAGCATATGACTTTTCATACCTGGTCTTGTGAAAAATTTCAAAAAGAAAATTCATCTTGGTTCCGATGGTGAGTCAAACCGGGAGAGGTGGGTCGCTACCAACTGGGTCACCCATCCCGACGGAATCTTTCCCCAGAGTTATGGAAAATAGCAGGATATCTGCTATAATGCAAGACATTGGAATTAAACCATCTCAGGGTAAGGTGGCAACGCCTCCGGCAAAAATTGGCTCAACTCCCCGAAGGGCCGTCGGTTGTGGGGGATCGCCTTTTATCAACGCTGCGCCAATAAAGGATGACAAGCATGCTTCCGGTGAAATTTGACTTTAAGGTGAATGAAGACAGGAGAGGAACGAATTTTGAGGGCGTCGAAGCCGGACATGCGGACCCTGAAGGGGCTTTTAATCTTCATCTGCGGGTTGCCCGGGATCATCTAATTCTGAGCGTCTGGCCGGTGCGGGGAGAGTTGGCGCAGGTGACCGACCACCTGGCGCAGATTATGGGTCCCCCCAAGGCTACACCATCGGTTTGTGGTTTCGGCGACTGCCAGGATGACGATAAAGATTCTCCCCAGCAGACGACCCTGTGGGAATTCGACCCCGCAGTCCGGCCGGAAGTTTTGCTGAAAGTACGGGGATTTTTGGGCTTGACAGCAACAGCATAAAAAGTGCAGGTATTCAACATAGCATGGGATCTATTCCGGTTTCACCGAACCCGGGATCGGGTAGCGCAGGGTTTGTTCTTTAAGGAGCCTCTGATTGTAAGCCGTAAGTGCATCTTCAAGCTTCAGGATGCCCACCACCACCTTATCACGGGGGGGCAAGACCACGGGGAGGGAGGAAAAGTTCTTATTTTCCAGAAGATGGAACGCAGTTTCAAAATCGTCTTCAGGATGGATGGTCACAACTTCTGAGGTTTTCAGATCCCGGGCCTTCAAGGTCTCGGTGGCCTGTTCCCGATGCCCCAAAACCTGCCGCAAATCCCACAGGGTCAGCACCCCACTCAATTCTTCCTGCTCATCTAATATCACAAAAAACGGGTAGGGGCTTGCCTCAGCCCGGCGCAGGATTTCCGGTAACGGGGTGTCATCGCGGATGAGCTCCATTTTCTTGGAGGCATAATCTTTCACCTGCATGGATTGGAGCACGTGGACGGCGCGTCCCTGAAAAATCTTGACCCCTCGGCGCAGAAGCTTCATTTCGTAGGTGGAATAGCCATAAAGGGATTTGACCACGATAAAACTGGCAATACAGCTCACCATGGCGGGCACGATTATCCCATGGCTGTTACTCAACTCGAAGATGATCAGGGTGGCGGTGATAGGCCCCAAGGTGGTGCCGCTGACCAGGGCTCCCATACCCACCAGGGCATAATCCGAGGGAACCAGGTTAAGGCCGGGGACAAGATGATTGGCCACCAGGGACAGGCTCGTTCCCAGCATCGCGCCCAAGAAGAGGTTGGGCCCCATAATGCCGCCGCTCATGCCGGAACCCAGGCAGACCACCGTGGCCAGAAATTTCGTGATCATCAGGAAGGCTGCGCTCGTAAGGGCGAATTTGCCGGTCAGGCTCAAGTTGATACTGTCATAGCCCACCCCCAGGACATAGGGCGAGGATACGGCCAGGCCTCCCAGGATCAGGCCACCCAGGGCCGGCTTGAGCCATTCCGGCAGGGGTATGCGGCGAAACAGGCTATCTGTCCCATAGACGGCCCGGGTAAAAGCAATTGCAACCAGGCCGGCCAGCACCCCTAGGATCAGGTAAATCACCAATTCGAAGTTGTTATGAAAAATAAAAGGGGCCACCTGAAAGGTGGGAAAATCACCCAAAAACTGGCGCGAAATCAACACAGCCACGATGGCGGCGATGACGATATGGCCTAAATAGACGATCTCCAGATCCGCCAGGATGACTTCGATGGTGAACAGAGCGCCGGAGATGGGGGTGTTGAAGGTGGCGGCGAAGCCCGCGGCCACGCCGCAGGCCAGACAAATCCTGCCTTTGCCCGCACTGAAACTGAAGAGCCGGGTCATGGCCGAGCCGATGGCGGCGCCGATCCCCACCACCGGACCTTCACGGCCCACCGAGCCGCCACTGGCGATGGTCAGGCCGGTGACCCAGGCTTTGAGCAGGGCTTTGGAGGGGAGGATGTGGCCTTGCCGCAAGGCCGCGGCCTCGATTACTTCAGGGACCCCGGGCCCCCGCGCGTCTGGGGCCCAATAGGCGATCACCGGCCCCACCGCCAGGCCGCCCAGGGTGGGAATCAGAATTCTGAGCCACCAGGGAGTGGCCAGCACCCGGGCCATGAAATGCCCTTGTCCCGGCCAGATCCCCCACTGCCCCACTTCGATGAGGGCCAGAAACCCGAGAGCTCCCACCCCGGCCAAGGCCCCGATAAGAATGGCCAGGAGCAAAAAGAGAAACTCATTGGTCTGGCGGCTCAGGTTCATGGGCAGCGGTAGGCAGCCTCGGATGGATTCAGCTCTGCTCTTCCAACTCCACCTTAAGGGAGAAGAAATCCAGCAGATCTTTCAAAGTGACGATCCCCACCAAACGCCCATGCTCTACCACCAGCATGCGGCTGACCCCGGTCTGAGTCATTAGGCCCAAGGCCTTGATGGCATCGGTGTCGGGAGAAATAGTGTTTTCCGGAGAACATTGGCTAGCCGCTTCCCGGATGGTTTCCCGGCTCCAGGCCTCCCGGGGAATCTCCTTCACCTGCCGGGTGGTGATGCAGCCCACCAGCTTGTCCCCCGACATGACCGGAAACATTTTATAGTGATGCTTATAGATGTAGTCCTCCACGAGATGCTCGACGGTGATGGAATCCTGGACCGCCACCGGGTTGGTATTCATGAAGCGGCTCACCTTCTCGCCTTCCAGGGCCTTGCGCACCAAAAGCTGCTGGTAGGACATCTGGGCGGCGTTGCGCAAAAACATGCCGATGAGAAACATCCACACCCCGCCGATGACGTTGCCATAGATGAACTGGAGGATGCCGAAGACGATGAGGCCGATGCCGAAGGCGGAGCCGATGGTTGAGGAGACCCGGGTGGCCCACCGCAAGTTGCCTTTGGTTCCCCACAGGATGGACCGCAATACCCTGCCGCCGTCCAGGGGGAAGGCCGGCAGGAGGTTGAAGGCCGCCAGGATGACATTGATGTAAGCAATATAATAGATAACCCCGTTGATGGGGGTGTCCCAACCGGCGGACACTCCTGTGCGGTAGATCAGATAAAATATTACCGCGAGGGCGAAACTGGAGATTGGTCCAACGATTGCCATGGAGAATTCGGCCTTGGCCGTGGGGGGTTCATCGCCCATTTCCGCCACCCCGCCAAAGATGAACAGGGTAATCCCTTTCATGGGCATGCCGAACTTGCGGGCTACTATCGAGTGGCAGAACTCATGGGCTACGATGGAGGCGAAGAGGCCCAGGGCCCCCACCACCCCCATAATCCAGTAGGTTTCCCGTTCCAGACCCGGGTAAAGGTAGGGAAAGAGTCCTGCCGCCAGAGACCAGGTTATGAGCACCGCGATGATAGTCCAGCTCAAGTCGATATTGACCTCGAACCCGAGGAGCTTGAACAATTTTATACGTTTACCGAACATCGTTACCTCCTATTGAAATTACTTACCTGAAGATCGCCACACGTTCCCTAATGATTGCAATTCTTCTTGATAAGCTTAAGGAACTTTTTGCAAAGAGGCCAGGGGGATACATATATAACCCATTAATAATCCCACCAAAATATTTCTGATGCCTTCGCTGAAAGGTAAGGCTCTGATGCTGAGGAGTCAACACGCTTTTTCACAGGACGTGCCACGCAAATAGAGAACCTCATATCAATATTTTTTCATTTTATTTACATATCATCCTGCGATTAAGGTTGCGTCGCCGAGAACCATGGTTAACATACGTTTAATTCGGCACCGGCCCGAAGGCGATTTGCTCGTAGAGAATCAAACATAATTGACTATTGATAAAAAGCAACCAATTTATCAGAGATGGGAGGTCTGGAGATGACGTATTCCGCCAAAAAGTTAAGATTGATAGTGGTGCCGCTGTTTCTCGGGGTCAGCCTCGTCTTGGGCATGGGGTCCATCTGGGGGTCCAAAGATGCCAAAGCCGACAAGCCCAAAGAGCAAGAATCCAGCTACGCGCCGGTAAAAATCACCGAACCCTTTGCCACGACCATGGCCCGGATGAAGGGGGAGAAAGATAAGATCGCGGCCCGGCACAAGGACCTCCTGGAGAAGCGTTACGATATGAGCGACCGACCCGCCAAAGGGGTCACCACGACCCGGGGCAAGCCCATCCAGGAGGGCGTGCGCGCTAAGCTCCCTCCGGGTATGACCTGGGAAAAACTGGCAGCCATGAGCCCGGAGGATATCAAGGAAAAGGGCGTATGGCCCGGGGGATTTTTGCCTCTGCCCCATCCTCACCAGGAAGAGGGTGGGATGGTCTTCCCCAAATCCACCATTGACGAGATCAAAAAACAGGAAGGCCGGGACCTGACCCGGTTTGATCTGGATTACGACTTACCGGACCACTTCCTGCCGGAATTCCCGCCCGCTATCTTTCTTACCACCCGGCCCGACCTGGGGGATGTGTCCCAAGGGAAGCTGGTCACCAACATGAACTTCTATGAGCTGTTCAATGGCATCCTCAACCCCAAGCAAATCGAGGGCTTGCGGCTCTTGGTGACACCCTTTATGCAGCAGCAGTTCAACCAGACGGAAGACCGGCGCTCCGAGCAGCCCAGCCGGGGTGTGGCCTGCTTCGACTGCCATGTTAACGGCCACACCAACGCTTCCACCCACCTAGCGGGGGACGTTCGGCCCCAGCAATTCCGCCACCGCATCGACACCCCGCCCCTCAGGGGTGTGAATATCCAGCGTCTCTTCGGCTCTCAGCGGGCCTTAAAGACGGTGGAGGATTTCACCGAGTTTGAGCAGCGGGCGGCCTACTTCGACGGCGACCCGGTGATTGCCACCAAGAAGGGGGTGAACATCCTGGAACGAGGCAGCCAGGTGCACGACATGGCGGAATTTCAGGAAATTTTAGACTTCCCGCCAGCCCCAAAACTGGACATTTTCGGCCGCCTGGACCCAAAAAAGGCCACGGCAGAGGAAATGAAAGGCCAGGAGATTTTCTTCGGCAAGGCCCAGTGCGCCTTCTGCCATCAGCCCCCGTACTATACCGATAACCTGATGCACAACCTTAAGACCGAGCGCTTCTTCAAGCCCCAGATGATCAACGGCCGCATGGCGAACATGGACGGCCCCATCAAGACCTTTCCATTACGGGGCATCAAGGAATCGCCCACGTATCTGCACGACGGCCGTCTTCTGACCCTGGAGGATACGGTGGAATTTTTCAACCTGGTGCAAGGCCTGAAACTGACCGACCAGGAAAAGAAGTCTCTGGTAGCATTTATGCGGGTTTTATAAGCGGTTGCAACGTGGACGCCTGTCCCTGAGCGGCACGGGCGTCCACATCAGGCCGGAGTAACCTAATCCCGGACTTGATTTTCGGTTTCACAATGGGAACGCCGAATCCTATACACCAGATAACCCGCCGACCCCAGACCGATAACGGCCGCCACCAGGAGCACTAGATAAGCATGTACCTGGGGCATAATCTTGTGCCACTCATCCCCCACCACGTAGCCCACCGTCAAGAAGGTGGCCACCCAGACTAAGCCCCCGGAGTAGGCAAAGGGGGCAAAATGCCGGTACTCCAGACCGGAAATCCCGGCGCTCAACGCGGCCAGATGCCGGACCCCCGGGAGGAAGTAGCCTCCAAACAGGCTCCATTTGCCATATTTCTCAAACCATTGATGGGCCTGGGCTAATCTCTCCGGGGTGATGTGCAGGTATTTCCCATACCTCGCCAATAACGGCAGGCCGAGGGTGCGCCCCACCACATAGGACACCGTGATGCCGCAGATGCTGCCCAGGAAGGCCGTCAGGAGGGTGGGAACCGGATGGAAATACCCCTTGAAGACTAGATAGCCCACAAAGGCCAGAATGGTTTCATCCGGGATGGGTAGGCCGAAAATCCCCAGCACGAGCGAAGAGAATATCCCCAGGTAGCCGTAAGTCTGGATCAAGTGAAGATGGGCGGATAACATGCGGTTCCCTGTTGCTTCACGGGATAATCCCCGGAAGCTCATTGAGATTCAGGACTTAACATAACCATTCTCCGGCAGAATGCCAGGTTGTGCATCTGGAAAGAGAAGAGGAGGGGGAGGAGAAAGAACCCGGAGCTTTAGCTGCCGCCGCCGCGCTTCATGAGAGCCTCCAATTCCTTGGCGGCAGGTTCCTGGCCCCCGAAACTGAGGGAGACGGTATGATTAAATCATAAGTTTAGCTAAATTAGGAGGAAGTTGGGTACCCATAGCAATGCCATCTTTTGTTACCGCTAACCCTACAGCGAAACCTACTACCATATTACTTGCAAAAACACTTGAACCTATCCTAATTTCCCACGGTGTTATTTGGCAATCTGGAAGGTTTAAACTAATATTTATTAAAGTTCTTTCATTTGAGTTATAGGCATATAATGGCTTTCCGTCAATTAATATTTGGAACCCATCTAATGTAGGCAAAAATTCAATGTCAGGAGCTGGCTTATCCCCTAAAATTTCAAGCTTTGCATATTCTCCACCCAAGTCAATAACTGATAGGCGGCCACTTGCGTCTTGAACAACTGCCCTAGTACCCCATAATAAAGGAATTTCTACATTTATAAAAGTTTGACTTCCCATTTTAAGATCCATTTTTATCTCCAATTATATTTCTAAGTGCATCATGTCTTTCTACAAAGTCATCATACTCTGGTTTGCCTGTTTCGATAAATATTATTTTAATCTCTGGTTTCTCTAACGGGTTACCATCAATTGCTATGTTGGATAATATTAATTCTTCTGCAGTTTCATCGGCTGGTTTTATGTCAACAACGGCTGATAATGTTCTCCCTTCAGTTGTTTTTGTTTTCAAATGGCAGGTGGCATGAACAAGACCCCTAACCCCCTGTACAAATCTTGCTTTCGATATTCCCAAAATTGTCATTTCTTTATTTAATGGTAATCCTTCTTCAATTAAGCTACTCCAGAATGGCAATAAAAATTGAGCCATTAATTTTCCGGTTGGTGTTTCTACATCTAAATATTCTAATGCTTCCTCTATGCTTTTAACTCTAACTAATTTTACTTCATTAGATTCTAAATCTCCGCGAGAATGATAATGACAGACATCATTACTTATCAACAATGCCCCATCTTCTTTTAACGAAATACGTAATGCAATCATCCATATAATTAAATCCCGCATTTCATCACTTTTAATATCTGGAGGATGTGGACATTCATGCAAGCATGCTCTGCGATGAGCTTTTACATAATCTTCCAGCGTAGGAACCTCAACTATTACATTGACACCCAATGCCCCAATAAGTGCAATTAAATCAGGCGGTTTAACTAATTCAGCAAATTCAATATGATCAAAATGAACGCCATATGTTTCAAGAATTACACAAGCATTTTTTATCCTATTTACCTCCTCTTCTTTCTTGATTAATTGATACCTATTAAATTCTAGCAGAGCTGTCTCTGGAATAACAACAACATAGTTTCTCTCTGCGCAAACCTTAAATAGTTCCTGTAATCTTTTAGAAAGTTTATCCTTAATTAATTGCACATTATGTAATATATCTGAATTAAGAATTATCTTCATAAAATTTGTTTTTAAATTGCTTTATTTATCTTTCAACAGCACCTCCAACTCCTTGGCGGCTTGTTCCTGGCCCCGGGCCTGGTAGATGCCCAAGAGTAGAGCGGCGTTAAGCCGGGCTTCTTTCTGGTCGCCCCTGGCGAGGGCCACCAGCGTCAGATCTTTGAGCGCGGCGGCGATGCCGTCGGTGTCCTGAAGGCGGCGGAAGTCCCCCAGGGCTTGCTTCAGATACAGGGTGGCCCGGTCGTAGTCCTTCAAGTCCAGGAAGGTCCGGCCCAGGCGCTCCTCGCGCATTGCTTGGCCCCGCTGGTCTTTGGCGCCTTCGTCGGCCTTGAGGGCTTGATGGTAATAATTCAAGGCCAGCATATAATCTTTATGTACGCGGGCCACGTCTCCCAAATGGGTCAGGGACAAGGCCAAAAGCGGTCCTGGGGGAAGCTGCCGGGCATTTTCCAGGGCCTCCAGGTAGGAGGTTTCGGCCTCCCGCAAGCGGCCCTGGGATTGGTAAGCCAGGCCCAGATTGTTCAAGGTCTCACAGAGGCCGGCAGGGGCTTGCAGCTCCCGATTGACGGCCAGGGCTTCCTGAAAGTAGGTGACGGCCTGCTGCAGGTCTCCCTGTTCCTGGGCGATGACCCCCAAGTTGTTCAGGTTAGAGGCGATGCCTTCGCGGCGGTCGATGAGGCGGTTGTAAGTGAGGGCTTGCTCAAACTTATTTTTAGCCAGTTCCCAGCGGCTCTGGCGGTAATACGCATATCCTGCTTCATTAAGGGCAAGGGCCTGATCCCGCAGATCGACCGAGGTCTTGGCTGGGCCGCCGCAGCCCACCGCGATTACCAGCACCAACAGCCAAGTCCACCGTTTACCCACGGCTAATCCTTTCCCGGTTCCGCATCCATCCGGATGGTGTGCTCCTGGGGTTGGGGCACGTAACGGCGCAGCAGCCAGGACTTCTGAAACGCCTTGGTGGTGATGCCGAAGTCGCTGAGTGACGTCTCTCCCTGGGTAATCAATCCTGGCAGGCCCTGCCCGGCCCGATCCAGATTCACCACGAAGCGCTCCAATCTTTTGGAAATATCAGGCAGGCGGGCCGCGGCTTCCTTTACATCCGCCGTGATTTTGTTGAAGTTGGCAAAGGAGCTTTGCATCTCCGCCATGGCCTTGACGGCCTGGTCCCTAAAGGCCTGGTCATGCACCAAAGTGCCAAACAGGCCTTTGCCTTTGGCTACGTCTTGGGCAAATTTTCGCACTTGCTTCATGGTCTCAGCGGTATCCTGGTACAACGTGTCCTTATTCACCAATTGCCCCAGGCTGCCCTTCCCCTGGTTGATCTTGGTGAAAATTTCCTTAAAAGAAGTGATGATCTGGCCAAATTCACTGTCCGGCTTCGACATACCCTCGGTGAGGGTCACCAGGTTGTTGAGAACTTTTTGCAGGTCTTGCAAGCTGGGCGCCGCCTGGGCCACAATCTGGGTGATATCCAGCGGCTCTATGGACGGTATGATGCCTTCCGCAGGAACAGGCGGGTTTTTGGGGTGGCCGGGAGTCAGGTCCAGGCTCTTTTCCCCCAGCAGACCCATAAAGCCGATGGTGGCCGTGGAGTCCTGGCGAATCCGGTCACTATATTTTTTAGTCACCTGGAAGGTGACGACGATGTTGCCTTCAGGGTTGATGATGGTATTGAGGACGTTGCCCACCGTGACCCCGGCCAGATGGACTTCGGAGCCGGTCTTGAGGCCGCTGACATTCTTAAAGATGGCCCGGTACTGGACGTATTCCTGAAAAAGACCTTCTTGTTGAGCCACAATCACCACCATAACCAAGAGGGCCGCCAGTGAAGCCACAACAAAGAGGCCGACGATGGTTTCGTACTTACGCGCAATCATGTGGTCGTCTCCTCCTGGGGCACCCGATGGAGAAAGCGCAGGACCTCGGGATGGGAGGATTGGAGAAATTCCTCATAGGTCCCTTGAAAGGCCCACTGGCCCTGGAAGAGGAGGACCAACCGGTCGGCCACCAACTGGGTCAGGCGCAGGTCATGGGTGACCACGATGGAGGTAACCTGCAAGACCCGCTGGAGGCGGCGGATCAGGTGGCCGATCTCGTCGGCGGTGATGGGGTCCAGCCCGGAGGTGGGCTCGTCATAGATGACGATCCGGGGATCCAGGGCCAGGGTGCGGGCCAGGGCGGCTCGCCGCTGCATGCCGCCGGACAGGGCGGTGGGGTCCAAAGCCTCCACCCCCGCCAGCCCCACCTGGGACAGTTTTTCCGCCACCCGGCGCTCGATATCCGCCTTTTCCCAATCGGTGTGCTGCACCATAGGAAAGGCCACGTTTTCCCCCACGGTCATGGAATCGTATAGGGCCGAACCCTGAAAGAGATAACCGGTCTGCAGACGCAGATCGCGCCAATCGGCATCAGTGGCAAAATCAGTGATTTCTGTACCTTCCACGTTAATGTTGCCGGCATCCGGCCGATTAAGCCCAACTAGCATGCTGGTCAACACGGTCTTGCCCGAACCACTGCGGCCTAAAACCACCTGGGTCGCTCCCGGAAAAACCTCCAAATCCACCCCGGTAAGTACGACCCTGTCCCCAAAGGACTTGTTAATCCCCCGAAAGGAAATCAGGGGAACATTCGGTTCCGATTTCATGGCCGGAGGCTCCTGCCCCTTAAGGCCAGATGAGGAGGGTAAGTTTGGTAAGGAAGACATCGGCTATCAGAATCAGCAAAATAGAGGCCACCACCGAGGTTTTGGTGGCTTGGCCCACGCCAAAGGTCCCGTGCTCCGTATTAAAACCATGAAAACAAGATACTGTTCCAATGATGAGGCCGAAGATGGCGGTCTTGCCGATACCCGGCAGCACATCCTTGAGAGTCAGATATTTAACGGTCAGGGTATAGTAATACGTGGCGCTTATGCCTACCTGGGTCACACCGATGATCATGCCCCCCAAGATACCGATGAGATTGGCGGCCACGGTCAACAGCGGCAAGACCAACATGCAGGCCACAATCCGGGTAACCACCAGGTATTTTATAGGGTTGACCGCGGAAACGGTGAGGGCGTCGATCTGATTCGTCACCCGCATGGAGCCAAGTTCCGCACCCATGCCGGCGCCGCCCCGAGAGGCTAACATGATGCCGGCGAGCAGGGGACCCAGGCCGCGCACGAAGGTGAAGCAAACACTGGTGGCAATGTAATTGGCGGCGCCAAACATTTTTAAGACCGTAATACCCTGCATGGCCAGAACCAACCCCACGGCAAAGGAGGCTACCGCCACCAGGGAGAAGGATCTCACTCCCAGATGGTACATCTGGGCGATCACCTCCCGCACAAACCAGGGCGGGTGAGCCAAGCTGCGGCAGGAATCGAGCCAGAAAAGAAATAATTCCCCCATGTAATCGACGAAGGCCATCGTTTGATGGCCGGCCCGGTAGAACAAGCCTTCTTTCACCAGTTGCACCCCATGAAAACATCACCGGAGTAAAAGACGTGGGGAAAACCTGATTACGATTACCGCGCCATGGTTTCAAACTGGTCAAAACTACCTAAAAATCAGGATAGTGTCAAGAAAAAGCCCCCAGAATCCGGCCGGTTATTCGACGGTTCCCCCCTGGAGAGCGCTGATTGGTCACAATTTCGTAAGTTAATGTTAGCAATTTATTGCAAAATATACGAAAATGGAATATACGAGCATATAGCGCTTGCCAAAAGTTTTTTCCTCTAATTCTCCTCTCCCCTTGTGGGAGAGGGTAGGGTGAGGGGTTAATAAGAAAAAACTTTTGGCAATGAGCCTAAACTAGCGTGCGATATATTAGTTGTGGCCGATAATGAGGTAACTTATGAACGACCTTAACCTCCTCTACGAGATTACTGAAACTTTGGGCGCCCTGGGTCCCCTACCCCGGAGCCTGCAACAGGTGCTTCAACTCCTGGCTCAGAATATGGGCATGCGCCGGGGCACCGTCACCATCCTTAATCCGGAAACCTCGGAGCTGCAAATCGAGGTGGCCCACGGCCTCACTGCGGAAGCCCGGCGGCGGGGACGTTACAAGCTGGGGGAAGGGATCACCGGCCGGGTGGTGGAGACCGGCGAGCCCGCTATAGTGCCCCGGGTGAGTCAGGAACCGCTGTTCTTGAACCGGACCCGGTCCAGGGGCGCCCGGGAAAAGGACGAACTTTCCTTCTTGTGCGTGCCCATCAAGATCAACTATAAAACCATCGGCGCCCTGTCCGTGGATAAACTCCACCGGGACCTGGACCTGGACCGGGACCTGAGGCTGCTGACCATCATCGCTTCCATCATCGCCCAGACGGTAAATAACCTGCTGCTCATCGACCGGGAGAAGGAACGCCTCCAGAACGAGAATCTGAAGCTCAAAGGGCAACTGCAAGAACGCTACCAGATGGGCAACATCATCGGCACTTCCGGGCGCATGCGCCAGGTGTTCGAGATGATCGAACGGGTGGCCAAGAGCAACGCCACCATCCTGATCCGGGGCGAATCCGGCACCGGCAAAGAGATGGTAGCCTCGGCCCTGCACTACAATTCCCTACGGACCGAAAAGCCCTTTATCAAAGTGAACCTGGCGGCCCTGCCGGAAACCCTGGTGGAGAGCGAGCTCTTCGGGCATGAACGGGGGGCCTTTACCGGGGCCATGCAGCGCAAGCAGGGGCGCTTCGAACTGGCCCAGGGGGGGACGATTTTTCTGGATGAGATCGGCGACCTCAGTCCCAACGTGCAGCTCAAACTGCTCCGGGTCATCCAGGAGCGGGAGTACACCCGCCTGGGCGGGACAGTCACCTTAAAGGCCGACATCCGCCTCCTGGCCGCCACCCACCGGGATCTGGAGCAGGCCGTGTCCACCGGCGTCTTCCGGGAAGACCTCTACTACCGCCTCAACGTCTTTCCCATCTACCTGCCCCCCTTGCGGGAGCGCATGGCCGACATTCCGCTTCTGTCAGAGCACTTCCTGAACAAGTTTGCCGAAGAGCACGGCAAACCGGTGAAGCGCCTGTCGGCCCCGACCCTGGACCTCTTGATGCAATATCCCTGGCCCGGCAATGTCCGGGAACTGGAAAATATCATCGAACGGGCGGTGCTGGTGTGCGATGAGGAGACCATCTTGAGCGTTCATCTGCCTTCCACCCTGCAACGTCAGGAGCCCGGGGGAGACCGCCGGGGTCTGTCAGCCCAAGTGGAAAACCTGGAACGGGAGCTCATTACCGAGGCCTTGCGCCAGACCCGGGGCAACCAGAGTCAGGCGGCCCAGATCCTGGATACCAGCCTGCGGATCCTGGGATACAAGATCAAGCACTACTCCATCGAATCCAAGCGTTTCCGGGCGGCTTGACGGAGCATTCTTCATAACGTTTAAGAGGGTGGGCCCAGGCCCCCCCTTTTTCTTTCTTGAAACCTGATCTAAGGCGCATTAATAGTGGATACAGCAGTTATTGGGAGGCGGGATGCGCTGCGCTTTCCCGCCCTACGAAGGAATCAGTGGGCAGTGCCCACCCTACATTTTTATTATCTTCTTCCTGTCATGCTGAGCGCAGCGAAGCATCTCGTGTTGTAAGATTCTTCGGTCGCTTCGCTCCCTCAGAATGAAATAAGAGATAATTTTCACCAGGGCCTCGGCCTTGAGTGAACAGCATTGGATTTAGGGGGATTTAAAAATCAGCCAGCGGCATAAATTGATGGCAAACGCTATATTATCTCAGTTTAGATCGCCCATAAATAGGGGCCGCCCCGCTATTACCATAGCACCGCCACATTTTTAGGAGCCAAAACCAGGTGTTGATTCTTGAAATTTTATCACTTGAAATACACCATTCAATGTATTAATATAATTCTATGACTTCCAGGAAGCCAGAGCCTTCATTAAACGCTTGCCTACCCAAGCCTCCGTTGGGGGAAAGGGAACTCTTGACCGCGAAGCAGGCGGGAGAATTGGTGGCGATCTTTAAGACGCTGGCCAATGATACCCGCCTCAGGATACTGCACGCCCTGGTGAGGTCAGGAGAAATGTGCGTGTCGGAAATGTCGGACCTTCTGGCTATGAAACCCCAGGCCATCTCCAATCAGCTCACCCGCTTGGCGGATCGAGGTATTTTGGGATATCGGCGAAATGGCAACAACATCTATTATCGGATTGTGGATCCGTGCGTCATCGAACTCCTGGACCATGGCTTCTGTCTTAGTGAAGATGCCAAAGCGAGAACCAGATGAATTTATCCAGAGAAAAAGAGCCGGCTTTTAAGGAAGCCTTGACGTATTTGCAAGAGGCCATGGCCGCGGAGAAATGCCGGGCCTGCGGCTGCTTTCAGCAGCTTGTCGTGGCGCTGGAACAGGCTTTTCCGGCGGAGGCAGGCCCACAGGAACTCCGGGAAACGGTGAAAGCCGCGCAGCTATGTCTGGTGGAGCGCCAATATGACTGTCTGGGGTGCGAAGTCTGCATCCCGCCTCTGGTGGTTAACGCATTAACCCGGGCTTTGGGCGAGGCCGTGGCCGACCTTGAGGTCTGCCCAACGGAAAAGGTGGAAGAACGCCGGGGGTGGCCGCCTCTGGCCGGTGCCTATCAGGTACTGCGCTATCAGGCTCCGGTGGCCGTATGCTGCCTCACGGCTGAGGACTTGGCGGCGGCGGTGGTTCGGAAGGCCGGGCCGGAAATCGCCATTGTCGGGACTTTGCACACCGAAAACTTGGGCATCGAGCGCCTTATTCAGAATGTTCTGGGCAACCCCCACCTACGTTTTGTGATTGTCTGCGGCCCCGACTCCAAGCAAGCCGTGGGGCACTATCCGGGGCAATCGCTGGTGGCATTAGCCCGGCAGGGGCTGGATGAGCGCAGGCGCATCGTGGGAGCGCAGGGACGGCGGCCAGTTTTGAAAAACATCAGCCCCGAAGCCGTGGCCCACTTCCTGGAAGTGGTGGAGGTGGTTGACCTTATCAGGGAAACCGAGGCCGGAAAGGTGATTGCGGCGGCGGAGCGGTGCGCCGCCCGGAATCCGGGGACTGCCAGCCCCTTTGCCGCCAGTCCCATCGTGGCGCCGATCCCCGGCTACCTGCCCTTCCGGATGGTGAGCGACCCGGCCGGTTACTTCGTGATTTATGTGGACCGGAGCCGAGGGATGCTTTCCCTGGAGCATTACCTCAATGACGGTGTGCTGGATACGGTGATTGAGGGCGCCAGCGCCGCGGAGCTTTATATTCCGGCGATTGACCGGGGATTAATCTCGCGCCTGGACCACGCCGCCTATCTGGGGCGGGAACTGGCCCGGGCCGAGGAGAGTCTGCGCTCCGGTGAACCATTCATCCAGGATGCCGCGCCTGAATTAGCTGCGCCCCTCACCCTGGATAGCGTCGCTTGCGGGCCTGCCTGCCATGAGGCCAGAGCCTGAGGGACCTGAGAAGCAGCCGGTCGGCTGCGCACCAAGCCAAAACCAAGACCCAAATCCCTTCCATGAGGAGCCGATAAATGCAAGACTGTTCCAAGTCTTTGATAGTTGCCGCGGTTACCGCATTGGCACTCGCTTTTTTACTGGTTTTCAGCCCCGGCCTCCAGGCGGGCGAGGCTGCCGCGTCACCCCAGGCTATCTTGAGCGTCGATGAGTTCATGAAGAATACGGACCGCTACAGAGGAAAAGTGAGCCTGGAAGGGGTGGTAAGCGCCGTAACCCCGGAGCAGCAGGCGATTTCCCTCATTGATAGCGGTGAATTCCAGACCTGCGGCGTCACCACTTGCGCCCAACTGACCTTGCCGGTGCAATGGCGCGGCCCATTGCCCGCGGTAGGTGACCAGGTAAGTATCGAAGGGCAGGCCCAGGAGATCAAAGGCAAGCTCATGTTTGTGGCTGATAAGCTGAAGAAGGTGACCCGTCCATGACCGCGTTTGGGCAGAAATTGCGGCGCTTTCTTCTGCCTCTGGGGATTTTTCTGGGGGTGGCGGCGGCACACTATGTATGGTCAGGCTTGTTTCCGGAAGTTAACCCTGCCCAGGCCCGGTGGGCGTCCCTGCCGGGATCCGATGACTCCTGGCTGAATCGCTATCTGGAGACCCAGGGCTACTGGCTGGGTTACTCCTATGCCCTATCCCTGGCCTTTACCGCCGCGGCCCTGCGCCGTTATCGGGAAGAGCGCTTCTGCTCCGCCAAAACCCTGGCTTTCGGCGGGGTGACCCTCTCGGGCTTCCTGGCCCTGGCGGGGTGCTTTTTGGTGGGGTGCTGCGGCTCCCCCATGCTGGTGGTTTACCTGAGCCTGTTCGGTGCCGGGTTTCTCCCCCTGGCCAAGCCTCTGGTGGCCGTGGTCACCACACTCTCCATAGCCGGCGCTTGGTGGTGGATGACCCGCCGCAAACCTGCCTCGCCCGCTGCGGCCTCTGTAGGAGGACCGTCCTGCAATTGCGCTGGTTTTCGGTGTGATTCCAATTCACATTGATCTTTCCTTGGAAATTAGCGTCCATTAGCATAGGAGTAAAGGCCTCCACCATTTCGATGAAGGACCGCTATAAGGAGGGGATTTTTGAAGTGGCGAGCGCCCCCGTTTTGATGAAATTCTCCCGCACAATTTCGGTTTTGCCTGCCATTCCACCTCAGCCCAAATCCCCTGAAATCCGGATCATACCTCAGAACAGGAGATCTTGAAGCTCCCGCTCGGGCAGATTCTTAACAAACTTGTCGGTATTTTTTTTGATAAATTGACAAAAATGTAAGTACCTTGACATTTAAGTTTTTGATATTACTTAATTTCTACATTGGTATAATAGTTGCTTTTAGGAGTCTAAATTACCGTTCAGGAGGAAGACCGTGCATTGCCAAACCTGCCAAACCGCAGAGGATGTTTTCAAAGTTGTCCGGGATAAAGAAGTAAGCTTTATCCAGATCTGGTTTACCGACATCCTGGGAGTATTAAAAAGCTTTTCCATTCGCCCTTCCGAGTTGGAAGAGGCCATGTCCGAGGGTATGGGGTTTGACGGGTCCTCCATTGAGGGATTTTCCCGCATTGAAGAAAGCGACATGATCGCCAAGCCGGACCCCACCACCTTCCAGATCCTGCCCTGGCGTCCCGATGAGAAGCCCGTGGCCCGGATGTTTTGCGACATCCTGCAACCCGATGGCACTCCTTATCCGGGCGATCCCCGTTATGCCTTGAAACGCATGCTGGCCAAGGCCGCAGAGAAAGGCTACACCAGTTACCTGGGCCCGGAACTGGAGTTTTTCTATTTCGCTAACAACACTTGCACCGAAGTCCTGGACCAGGGCGGCTATTTTGATGCCCCGCCTCTGGATATGGCCAACGACTTAAGAAGGCACACCATCTTCGGTCTGGAGAGCATGGGCGTACGCATCGAATATAGCCACCATGAAGTGGCTGCTTCCCAGCACGAAATCGACATGCGCTACGACGAAGCCATGCTCATGGCCGACAAGACCATGACCATGAAGGCCACCGTGAAGGCCATCGCCATGATCAACGGGGTCTATGCCACGTTCATGCCTAAGCCCATCTTCGGCATCAACGGCAGCGGCATGCACACTCACCAGTCCCTGTTTACGGGCAAGAAAAACTCCTTCCACGACGCCAATGACCAATATAACCTCTCGGCCATCGGCAAAAGCTATATCGCGGGCCTCTTGAAACACGCCCGGGAGATCACCGGCATCTGCAGCCAGTGGGTCAATTCCTACAAGCGCCTGGTGCCCGGTTACGAAGCTCCGGTGTACGTAGCCTGGTCCCGCCGCAACCGTTCCGCCCTGGTGCGGGTGCCCATGTACAAGCCCGGCAAAGAAGGCGCCACCCGGTGCGAATACCGCGCCCCCGACCCGGCCTGCAACCCCTACCTGGCCTTTGCGGTGATGCTGGCCGCCGGTCTCAAGGGCATCGAGGAGAATTACAAGCTGGCTGATCCGGTGGAAGTGGATATCTACCACCTTTCCCAGGCCGAACGTGAAAAATATGGGATTCAGGAATTGCCCGGCAGCCTTAACGAGGCCATCCAGGAAGTGGAAAAGAGCGCCGTGGTCAAGGAAGCCCTGGGCGATCATATCTTCACCAAGTTCCTGGAAAACAAAAAGATCGAATGGGATGCGTATCGGATGCATGTGAGCAACTTCGAGATCGAGCGTTATCTCCCGATCTTGTAAGCTAAGCGCCGTTTCACCACTCGGCTGAAGCTCATAGCGTTCGGCTCATCCGGTAAGGCTGTGGGGAGGGGGTTTCCTCCCCCCGGCCTTTTTATGCGCTTTTTTAGCATGTATACAAAATTGCTACATTTGTTTACATCGCCCACAAAATTGAAAGGAGTACTGGCATGGAGGGGGCCCTTAACTCTGGCGATACCGCCTGGCTTTTGGTGTGCTGCTCTTTGGTCCTGCTGATGACCCCGGCCCTGGCCCTCTTTTACGGAGGGATGGTGCGCCGGAAAAACCTGCTTTCCACCCTGACCCTGAGCTACATCTTCATGGCCCTGGCCGGGGTCCAGTGGGTCCTGTACGGCTACTCCCTGGCCTTCGGCGCGGACATCGGCGGCTTGATCGGGGGATTAAACTTTTTGGGCTTTAACGGCGTGGGGGCTATCCCCAACCCGGACTATGCCAAGACCATTCCGCACGGACTCTTCGCTTCCTTCCAGATGATGTTCGCGGTGATCACCCCGGCCCTGATCACCGGAGCGTTCGTGGAACGGGTGCGTTTTAAATCCTTTTTGATCTTCAGCCTCATCTGGATGACCCTGGTTTATGATCCCCTGGCTCACTGGGTCTGGGGCAAAGGCGGCTGGCTGCTCGCCCTGGGTACGCTGGATTTCGCCGGGGGCACTGTGGTGCACATCGCGGCAGGTTATTCGGCTCTGGCCTTTGCCATGGTTATCGGTCCCCGCAAAGGCTTCGGCAAGATCCCCATGGAACCCCATAACATCCCCCTCACCGTCCTGGGAGCAGGCCTTTTGTGGGTAGGCTGGTTCGGATTCAACGCCGGCAGCGCTCTGGCAGCCAACGGCGTGGCGGTCAATGCCCTGCTCACCACCAACACCTCGGCGGCCACCGCGGGCTTGGTGTGGATGGTCCTGGGCTGGCTGGACGGCCGCCCCAGCACCCTGGGGATCGCCACCGGCATGGTGGTGGGCCTGGCCGCGGTAACCCCGGCCTCGGGCTTCGTCTCCCCCATGGCGGCCATGCTCATCGGCGCGGTGGCGGCGGTCATCTGTTATTACGCTATCCGCTTCCGGCAGAACCGCAACCTGGACGAGTCCATGGACGTTTGGGCCTGCCACGGCATGGCCAGCACCTGGGGCATGATTGCCACCGGGTTGTTTGCCACGGTGGAGATGAACAGCGCCGGCGCCAACGGCCTGTTTTACGGCAATCCCAAGCAGTTGGGGATTCAGTTCCTGGCCGTGGTGGTGACCATGGTCTTCACCTTCGGGGTCACCTACGTGATCGCCAAGGTTCTGGACATGAGCATCGGGCTCAGAGTGACGACCATGGAAGAAGAAGTGGGCCTGGACATCAGCGCCCATGGCGAACGCGCCTACTCCCATATTGGATAATTGCCATGCTGAAGAAAATCGAAGCCATCATTCGGGAAGACAAGCTCACCGACGTCAAGGAGGCCCTGCGGGAGATCGGCATCGTGGGCCTGAATGTCTTTGAAATCCGCGGCCACGGCCGCCAGGGAGGCATCACCCTGGTGGGCCGTTCCGGCAGTTATCAGGTGGACATGCTCACCAAGATTCAGCTTAATATCATTTTGAGCGAACACAACCTGGAGGAGACCATCGAGACCATTCTCGATGCTGCCGGAACCGGCGAAACCGGGGATGGGCTCATCTTCGTGTTTCCGGTGGAGGAAGCCATCCGCATCCGCACCCGGGAGCGCGGTCACGAGGCGGTGATGTACCCCGGGGATATCGACGAAAGAAAGCATCCCAGGAAAACTTAGGCGCAGGGGAAAAACCTCATTGATCCTTGTGCGGATTGTCTTAATTTGTTGCAAGGATCAGAGCCGAATGGCATAATATTAGTTTAGGATAAATTTTGTTTAAAGGCCGCGGGGCTCTTGCCTGGTTACACCTTGCCAGGCAGGGCTTCAGCCGGCCTTTTTGAGGCCTAGCGTCTATGGCAACAGAAGTGGTAATCTACGCCTGTCAGCAAGCCGTCCCGAACCCGGACTTCTTGAGAACCCAGTGGGGCAAGGAAAATATCCGTCTCCAGATCCTCCCCGAACCCTGCAGCAGCAAGATCGAAGCCTTCCAATTGCTCCGGACCCTGGCCGCCCCCGCGGACCTGGTATGGGTCATCGGCTGTGCTGAAGACCTCTGCCGCTACAACGAGGGCAGCCACCGTTTGGGAACCCGCATCGCCTACACCCAGCGTTACCTGGAAGAGATCGGTCTGGAAGCCGACCGGGTGGGGCGCTCGGTTGTGGTCCCCGGGGATGCTCCGGGCCTGGCCGCGGCGGTAGCCGAAATTAAGGCAAAGGCCGAGGCCTTGGGACCAAGTCCGTTGAAAAAGCAGGGGTAAAAGGCGAAAAGGGAAAAACCTCGATTTCATTATCCATTTTCGCCGCAATAACCAGAGTTAAAAAAGGATAAGACGATAATTCGGCATAAGGAAATTATCCCCATCTTTTTCCCCCTTTTCGCCTTTTCGCCTTTTCCCCTTTTCGCCCTTTCTTTAAGGAATTTGCGGTTGTTTTAGGAGGAACGAGTGCCAGCCAAATACCATATACCTATACGCGGGGTGCCGCCCCGCTTCTCGCCCCCGGCCAAGACCACGATCATCGATTGGAACGAAGGGTGCTTGCGGTGCGAGCGCTGCGTCAAGCAGATCTGCCCGGTTGACGCTTACAAGAAACGGGATTTTGACCGCCGGCAGTTTGTGGACACCATCGACGAGATGTGCCGGAGCTGCTACCGCTGCGTCCAGGGCTGCCCCCGGGAGCTGGTCTTCAAGGCCTTAAACCCCCAGTACCACCACTTGGGCGATGACTACTACACCCCGGAGATCATCGGCACCACCTGGTACCAGGCGGAAACGGGCAAGATTCCGGTTTCCGGCGCCGGCTATGGCGGCGTCTTTGCGGGCGAAGGCTTCGACTCCCTGTGGACCGACATGTCGGAAATCGTTCGGCCTACCCGGGACGGCATTCATGGCCGGGAATACATCAGCACTTCCATCGACCTGGGCCGCAAGCCCATGTTTCTGATTTTCGACGAGCAGCAGGAACTGCTTTTCGAGCCGGCCCCGTTGATGGAACTGCCTCTGCCCGTGGTCCTGGCGGAACCAAAGGCGGGAGCTGACCCGGAACGCCTGCGCCAGATTCTCGCGAAAGCGGCCCAGGCCCTGGGGACCGTGGTGATCCTGGAACGGAAAGCTATCGCACCCGAGTTGCTGGATTCGGCCGTTTCTCTGGTGCCGCTGTACCCCGCCACTCATCTCGACCTGGATGACCCGCTCCTGGCTGATGTACGCGCCGTGGAGCTTACCGACCACCCGGGGGTCATCAAACAGATGGAGGCCGTTAAGGCCCGTTATCCCCTGGTGATTGTCTGGATCAAAGTGCCCGCCGATCACCTGGCCGCGGACCGGGTGGCGGCCCTGACCGCGGCGGGAGCCGGGGTCATCCACCTGGCGGGCACCGAAAAAGCCCGGGGGCTGGGAAACGACGCCGAACTGCATCTTAAGGACCTGATCCGCCGTTGTCACCTGAAGCTGGTGGAGAAGCAGCTCAGGGACGCGGTCACATTGCTGGCCAGCGGCGGCATCGCTTTGGCCGAACATGTGGCCAAGGCCATCATCTGCGGCGCTGACGGCATCATCGCCGATGTTCCTTTGCTCCTGTCGCTGGAGTGCCGTATGTGCAAGGAGTGTCTCAGCGGCCAGAAAAACCCCTGCCCGATTGAGTTGGAGAAACTCAACGTCAAACGGGGCTCCCAGCGCATGGTGAACCTGGTGGGCGCCTGGAACAACCAGTTGCTGGAGATCCTGGGCGCCATGGGCATGCGTGAGGTGCGGCGTCTGCGGGGCGAAGTGGGCCGGGCCATGTTCAAGGAAGATCTGGATAAAGAAATTTTTGCGCCCCTGTTCGCCCGCCCGGAAGGCGAGGCCCGTCGCGTGGGGGAGTAAAAACTATGGTGGGAGGCGTCTCTGCTGGTGGGGCGGGCATCCCCGCTGGTGGGGCGGGCGTCCTCGCCCGCCATCCTTTAAGGCAGGTACGGAGGCCTTCCCCACCGGTTAAAAACAAGACCCAAGTTTTATCCTGTTGGATACGGCAAACTCAGACTGAGAGATTGATATAAGCCATGGCACAACCAAAGAAAGTAATTCCCATCGAATCCTGGAGCCCAGGGCAACCCTGGGAGCCGGTGACCACTCCGTCCCGGTTCAAGAATGCCTTGAGCAAGTATCGGGTCTGGCGCGACGAATCCAAGTGCATCAAGTGCGGCCGTTGCGTCGAAGTCTGTCCTTTCGGGGTGCACTCCAAGGCCGGAAAATATATCCGCAAGCCCAAGAGCTATCGCTGCCTGGGGACGACCTGCCAGAACAATGATTTTTACTGCGTGAAGCAGTGCCCCGTCCAGGCCCTTAAGGTCAGCATCCATCCGGTTTACAGCACCCTGGGCGACAGCCGTTGGACCCCGGACCTGCTCCTGAGCAACTGGTGGCAGGCGGAGAATGGCACCCTGTCCCACATTGACCTGGAATACCGCCTGGGGGGCTCAGGCGGCGGCTTTGACCAGCTACGCTTCCTGTTCCCCAAGGCCCGGCCCGACTTCCAGTTGAGTCACGACGACATCTCCCTGGAAGTGGAAATCAACCGCCGGGGCGACAATCGGCCTCAGATCAAGCTGGGAGTGCCCTGGTACGGGGGCGGCATGTCCTTCGGGTCGGTGTCCATCAACACCATTTTGTCCCGAGTCCAGGCCGCGGTGCGCTACAACACCATGGTGAGCACCGGCGAAGGGGGCTACCATGAATCGCTGTACCCCTACGACAATAATATGGTCACCCAGGTGGCCACGGGACTGTTCGGCGTCCGGGAGGAGACCATCCAGCGAGTGCGGATGGTGGAATTCAAGTATGCCCAGGGGGCCAAGCCGGGTCTGGGCGGGCATCTTCTGGGGGACAAGGTCACTCCCGCGGTGGCCCGCATGCGGGAATCGGTGACGGGCAGCGCCCTGTTTTCGCCGTTTCCCTTCCACAGCGTCTATTCCGTGGAAGACCACAAGAAGCACATCGACTGGATCAAGGAGATCAACCCCCGGGCCCTGGTGTCCGTAAAGGTCTCCACCCCCACCGACGTGGATATGGTGGCTGTGGGCAGTTACTACGCCGGGGCGCATGTGGTGCAGTTGGACGGCAGCTACGGCGGCACCGGCGCGGCGCCGGACATCGCCAAAAAGAACATCGCCATGCCGGTGGAGTACGCCATCCCCAAGGTGCATCAGTTCCTTAAGGCTGAAGGCATCCGGGACCAGGTCACCCTCATCGCCTCCGGTGGTATTCGCAATGCTTACGACATCGCCAAGGCCATTGCCCTGGGAGCCGACGGGGTGCAGATCGGCACCGCCGACCTGGTGGCCCTGGAATGCCTGCGCTGCCACAACTGTGAAAGCGGACGGGGCTGCGCCCGGGGCATTGCCACCACCGACCCGGAACTGGTGGACCTGATGACCGTCGCCTGGGGAGTCAACCGCATCAGCAACCTGTACTACGCCTGGACCTGGCAATTGAAGGAAATCTTGCGGCGCTTGGGGCTCAGAAGCATCAAGGAGTTGGTGGGCCGCACCGACACCCTGGCCCACCTGGACTACTTCGACCGCCCGGTGGATGACGATTTGAGAAGAAGTTGAAAGTTCAAAGTTCAAAGTTCAAGGTTGGCGGCCTGCGGCCACTAGCGAGGTAATTAAAATGGAGGATAATCCATTTGAATATCCCCAAAAAGGTGAACAAGTATTCAAAGAAATAGTTGGCGATTGGCATAATGCTTGTTTATATCCATTGAAAACAGATATGTGGTTGAACTATCTAATTGGATATAAAGATGCAGCCGATATTTTAGTCGAACATGTAAAGGAAACCAGCAAAAACCTTAATGTTTTGGTTTTTCCAATTGTTTTTCTTTACAGACATTATCTCGAATTACAATTAAAAATGATAATTAAAGATGGCTATGATCTTTTAAGTATGAAAAAAGATTATTCTAAGTGCCATAAACTTGATGAGTTGTGGAATGATTGTAAAAATATTTTAAACCAAATGTGGCCTGAAGGAGATAAAGAGCCCTTGGAGGCCATGGACAATTATATTAGTCAATTCTGCCAGGTAGATCCTATGGCAACTGACTTCAGATATCCAGTTCGAAGGAATGGAACAGATGCTCTGGAAAGTTTAGATTCCATAAACTTAAGTCATTTGTCAGATGTCATAAATTCGATTGAAAACTTTATCGGTGATATTCATGAGGCTATATCAATAGAATTAGAAATTATTAGAGATCATGATGAATCTCCTAATTATTAATGATATTTGATTGGCTGATAATTAAATACTTTGAACCTTGAACTTTGAACTATGAGTAAAATCGAGCGCTTTGAGGATATTGAAGCCTGGAAAAAGGCCCGGGAGCTCACCAAATCTATTTATGAGCTCACTTCCCAAGGGAAACTTGCCACTGACTTTTCCCTAAAAGACCAGTTCCGTAGAGCCTCAGTATCCATCATGGCTAATATTGCCGAAGGCTTTGAACGCGAAGGCAATAAGGAATTTCGACAATATTTGGCCATGGCCAAAGGTTCCGTGGGTGAAGTAAAAGCCTTGCTTTATGTTGCATTGGATGCCGGATTTTTGCCTTTGGAAAAGATTAATCAGATTATGGCGCTGTCCGACGAGACCTCCCGATTGCTCGCAGGCTTTCTGCGATACCTGAAAGCCTCTGATAAGAAGGGCAGCAAATTTCAATAAACTCTTAACACCTAACTTTGAACCTTGAACTTTGAACCTTGAACTTTGAAATATATCGGTGAACCCTATGAAAAATATCCCTAATTTTACCCATCCGGGCCTGGCCCTACTCAACACCCGCCGCGATTTCACCAACCCGTATCCTGATGGCCGCATCCAAAAGGCCGCGGACGAAGGTGGTTGCGGGGTCACCGGCTTTGCCGCTAATGTCCCGGTGGCCGGCCGTCATATCTTTCAGCCCTCGGTGCAGATGCACAACCGGGGCAACGGCAAAGGTGGCGGTATTGCCGCGGTGGGCCTGGATGCCGACGCTTTGGGAGTCTCCCAGGAAACTCTGGATGAGGATTACCTGATTCAGATCGCCTACCTGGACGCCGAGGCCCGGCACCAGGTGGAAGCCCGGTTTATTGACGCGGTCTTTAAGGTAAGCCACGCCCGGCACCAACCCACCATCAAAGACTGGCGGGATTTGCCGGGCCTCATGGTCAAGCCCCCGGAGGTCTGGCAATACTTTGTGCGGGTGAGGCCCGAGGCGCTGCAGCATTTTATGCAGCGCCACCGGCTTTATGAAGTCCCCTGGCGCAAGGTGGAAGACGAATTCGTCGCCCAGAATTGTTACAAGCTGAACGAGGCCTATTACGCCTCCCTGGGCGAAAAAAAGGCCTTTGTGCTCTCCCAAGGCCGCAACATGATGATCATCAAGGTCGTGGGGTACGCCGAAGAAGCCGCCCTCTATTACGATCTTCTGGATTTCAAGGCCCACATCTGGATCGCTCACCAGCGCTACCCCACCCGGGGCCGGGTGTGGCACCCCGGCGGCGCCCACCCCTTTGCGGCGCTCAACACCGCGTTGGTGCACAACGGCGACTTCGCCAACTACTATTCCGTGAGCGAATACTTAAGCCAGCGCCACTTCTATCCCCAGTTCCTGACGGACACCGAAGTGGCGGTGTTGACCTTCGACCTCTGGCATCGGCTCTATGGCTACCCCCTGGAGTATGTGATCGAGTCCATGGCCCCCACTACGGAGCGGGACTTCGACCTCCTGGATCCGGAGCGCCAGAAAATTTACCGCCATCTCCAGACCACCAATATCCACGGCTCCCCGGATGGCCCCTGGTTCTTCATCATCGCGAGGAACGACCCCGACCGGAAACGCTTCGAACTTATCGGCATTACCGACACCTCCATGCTCCGGCCCCAGGTCTTTGCCCTGCATGACGGCGAGGTGCAGATCGGCCTGGTCTGCTCCGAGAAGCAGGCCATTGACGCCACCTTGGAAAGTCTGGCGGCGGAAGACCCGCGGTTCTGTCCCGTGGCCGACCTCTATTGGAACGCCCGGGGCGGCAGCGCCACCGACGGCGGTTCCTTCACCTTCTCCCTGGAAAGCCAGAACGGCCATATGGCCCTCAGTTGCCACGACAAGTTCGGCAAGCCCAAAACCGTGCCCTGGCATCAGCGGCCCTGGGATGGCACCAGGCTCGAGATCAACGTCAGTGACGACTCGGAATTAACCCGGCTCATCAAGGCTAACCTGGAAGATGGCAGCGGCAAAAAACTCTTCCATTGGGTTGAAGGACGCGCCCCCATGTGGTCATATGCCGATTTCCGGGAAGCCCTGGAAATAACGGTGGCCCAGGCAAAACTCGGGGATGACTCCAAGGCCGCGGCCATCAACGGCCTGACCCTGCTGCTGGACCGGCGCTATGACCCGGGGGACAAGAAACGGAGCCACTTGCTACACCTGATCAACGAGTCCCTACTCAAGATCTTTCAGGCCACGCCTCCTCTGGGTGAGCCCCATGACAGCCGCTACCGCTGGATCGATTTCGAAACCCGGCAACGTTTGAGCGCTCCGCCTCGGGACGACGCGGTGCTGGTCCTGGATGCCCAAGGCTTTCAGCCGGAAGGTGACGACTGCGATGCCCGCTTCCTGTGCCGGGCCTTCGAGCTGGGCTGGCGGCAGTTCCTCACTTACGGTTCCAAGGGTCAGCGCTTCGTGGGCTGCGGCTTCGGGGCCGACACCGACGAGGTTCGCATAGACGCGTACGGCAGCACCGGGGACTATTTGGCCTCGGGCATCGACGGCATGGCCATCTATATCCACGGTAACGCCCAAGACCAGTTGGGGCAGATCATGAAGCGGGGCAAGCTGGTGGTCTACGGCGACGTGGGTCAGACCTTCATGTACGGCGCCAAGGGCGGGGATGTCTACATCATGGGCAACGCTGCCGGCCGGCCCTTTATCAACGCGGTGGGCCGCCCCCGGGCGGTGATCAACGGCACCGCCCTGGACTTTTTGGCCGAATCCTTCATGGCCGGCGATCCCTTTGCCGGCGGCGGTTTTATCATCGTCAACGGTCTGGAGTATGACACCCGGGGCCACATCCGCCCCCAGCGCAACCCCTATCCCGGCGGCAACCTCTTTTCCCTGGCTTCAGGGGGCGCTCTCTACATCCGGGACCCCTACAATCAGGTAGTGGACGAACAACTAAACGGCGGGGAGATCGTGCCGCTGACGGACGCCGACTGGCAGCTCATCCTGCCTTACCTCCAAGAGAACGAGCGCCTCTTTGATATCTCCATCGACGAGGACCTTCTGACGGTGGAAGGAATGCTGCTAGCTCCGGATCAGGTCTACCGCAAGGTCCAGGCCGTCAAGCTGGCGGTCCTCACCAAGATCGAAGACGCCTGGGAATAGGCTAAAGGCAAAGCTCAAGGGCGGACCTGATGGGTCCGCCCTTTTTTTGGGCTGCGGCGGCGGATAATACCAAGTTGCGCTCATACAGGTAATTTTGTTTTTGTAGGGGCGGACCTATGTGTCCGCCCTCATGGTGGCCGAACATGCAGGTACGATCCTACAAAACCGAAGCTATTTTTACTTCTATGGACGCAACTTGGTATAAGACTCTTATCGGTCAAATCTCTGATTCGCGGCGCAGTTCTATTGCAAATTTGGTTAGCAATACAAAAGGGGTTCTACCGGCACCTACCTTGCCGAGGGTAAAAAGAGAAACTTCTCAATAAAATCTCCGCCTCAGCCCGACCAGACCCACCAGTCCGGAACCAAGAAGCAACACGGCGCCGGGCACCGGTACTGCAGTAACGTCTACGGTAAACGACCCCGTATTGTCACTCCAACTCCCTTGGGAATCTGCAACCCCCAGATAAAGGCACCTTGCCCCCGCAGGCACGACCGTCTCCTGAAACAGAAGGGTATTGCTGGTGCCGTCCCCGATGAAAAAGGTCTGTTGGAGGGGGGGAGATTGAGTGGCGAAATTGCGGCTGTTGGGATCGGTCCAGTAGTCCAAGGCCGGTGGCACGGGTGAGGCAACGCTGTCCACAAAAACTCCCACCAGGGAACCCCAAGGGGCGACTATAGCAGAAAGGTTTTCGGTGTTTGGGGTGTAGGAATAAACATTATTTGTGGAAGCGCCGTCAGGCCCGTACTCAGGTCCGCCAATTACCGTTCGGACTGACCCGTCCGCGAAAAATCTTAGACGGGAACCTGGGTCATAGGGAGTTACGTCTACGCAGACCGGAGAGCTGGGACTTGGGGTTTCCCCGAGCAGAAAGGTGTTGGATGCACCATCGACAATCACCGTCGCGCCAGCCGCCGGCAGGGCCGACATAATGACCATTAAGACGATTAACACCAGACGTTGCATAGTTTTCTCCTCCTAAATGTATTTAATAAATTATTTTGATTAGATTATCATATATATTATAATTTACAATAAAATGTAAATATATTGCGAAAATTTTTAACAAAATGATTACCACCATCTCTTCTAAACACCTCCGTTTATAGCGATTACGAAGGCCGTCAAGCTGGTGGTCCTCACCAAGATCGAAGACGCCTGGGAATAGGCTAAACGCAAAGCTAAAGGGCGGACCTGATGGGTCCGCCCTTTTTTTGTTAAAAATCAGCCTTGCCGGGAAGCCAGGTCGCGGGCCTTAAGCCCCTAAAATTTCCATCAGCCCGACCCGGGGCAAATACTTATGGTAATCGGAACCGTGATTTTCCAGGACGAATTTGAGGTACGCGATATTTTCTTCGATGGTCTTCCGGTTTAAATCCTGGTCCAGACCCCACCACACCCGGAAATGGTCCCGCATATACCGGTCCATGTTCCTTAAGTCAACCAGACGGGACTGGGTGAATTCCCAAAAAGCCGGAGTTTTTTTCAGGAGGTCCAACTCGGACTCAAATCCAGGGACCTTGCCCTCCTGGAACTCCCGATAAAGGAAGGGCAGCCGCTCCAGATAGGTGCGATCAGCCATCTGTCCCAGGAGGTCGGCAGTTCCCAGCATGCAGCCCACCGCCTGATGATGCGCGGATTTAAACGGGATCTCGTTTATCTTCACATTTAGACCGGTGCAATGCACGCAGCACCGGCAGTAGTCTAAATCCAGAGAGGGAAACCCCGCCTGGGCGAAATATTGTTCCATGAAGGCCACACTGCGGTCCACATGAACGAGGGTGTACTTGGCTCCGGTCCCCCCCACGTCAGCGTCGCTTTGAATATAACCGGTATCGTGAAACAGTGCCGCGATCAGCCCCAAGGCCATGTCCCGTTCCGGCAGGGTCAGGCCGTTGAGCCAGGCCCCGTGCATCAGGCGGGCCATGGCCAACAGGCAGGCAGTGGTATGCTTTAAATCATGGTACCAGGTATTGCACTGCTGATATCCCGGATATTCCCCCCGGAAAAGCTTGAGCACATCCTGAAAGACCCGGTCCAGGGTCGTGAAATCAAACTGCGGATGCAATACCCCAACAATGCGGCACACTTCCTCAACCACTGCTTGAGGCTCGGCCATGAAGATCAAGTCTTCATATCTTGCCATCACGCTTTCACATTTTGCCAGGCTATTCACGGGATCGGCCTCCCTGAAAAGCGTTCCGTTATCGGCAACAAGGGTTTTAACAATGGGGGTCAGGAAATATTGAGCCATTGGCTTTAGCATATAAAACCTGCCCGGCAACTCAATTAGGGATTTGCTAATTATTGCGATCCAAATCCCTATTTTCGACCTAAGGGATTTGATCAGAAAATGCAGGTTATTGACCTTTCCCTTTTCTGGACCACACACCAAATTATCCCTTGACAGCGATATCAATTCTCCTTAACATTGTGAATAAATTAACAAGAGGTGGGGCATGCTCTTTCCCGTGTCCGGCGTGGAAGTCAACCCGCTTATTCCGGCCCTCGTCGCCCTGGTCGTCTCCACCTTCACCTCCATGGGGGGGGTGTCCGGGGCTTTTCTTTTGCTCCCGTTCCAGGTGAGTGTCCTCAATTTCACCAGCCCTTCAGTGAGCCCCACCAACCTGGTCTTTAACATCGTGGCCATCCCCAGCGGCGTCTATCGCTTCATCCGAGAGGGCCGCATGAACTGGCCGGTGACTTGGGTGGTGATTCTGGGAACCCTGCCCGGCATCTTTGTTGGCGCGATTATCCGGGTCAACTGGATGCTCAACCCCAGGAATTTCAAGCTCTTCGTGGGTTGTGTGCTGCTATATATCGGACTGCGCCTCCTTTATGAGCAGACCCCCCGGGCCAAGCGCAAGAAGGGCAAGATCCTGGAGTTCGAAGCCCGGGTTCAGGAGCGCTTGAAGAAAGTCTTGTCGGAGTCGGGCCACACCACAGGGCGGGGCCTGCCCCTCGCGGCCCGGGTCAAGACCGTGAGTTGGAGCCTGAAAAGCGTTACCTATGAGTTCCTGGGGGAAACCTTCACCTTCAATGCCCCGGCCCTGTTTCTCCTGGCCCTGGTGGTTGGCCTCATAGGCGGCACCTACGGCATTGGCGGCGGCGCCATCATCGCCCCCTTCCTGGCGGCCATCTTCGAACTACCCATCTACACCATCGCCGGGGCGGCGCTCTTGGGCACCTTCATCACTTCGGTGGCCGGGGTGGCCTTTTACTCGATGATTGCCCCCCATTACCCCAATATTGGGGCGGTGGCCCCGGATTGGGCCTTGGGAGCGCTGTTCGGGATCGGCGGGTTTTGCGGCATGTACTTCGGCGCCCGTCTCCAAAAATTCTTCTCGGCGAAGCTAATCCGCATCGGCCTGGGGGTGGTCATTTCCTCCCTGGCGCTGCGTTACATCGTGGGGTTCTTTACCGGTTAATCTCATCTCCCTGAATTGGTCTTCTGATAATACCCCGCCCGCTGGCAGGATTAATTTGCTTGGTATGGCAGGTAAAAAGGAATACCATAGAGCCTCTTACAAATATCTCCCTGCCGGTCATTCTGAGGGAAAGAAGCAACCCAAGCATCTCATATAGCGTTTGCCAAAAGTTTTTTCCGTAATTAGGAGATACTTTAACACCCCACCCCCCCTAACCCCCTTCTGGTAAAGGGGGGAACTATAAGGAATTACTTATAAAGTCCCCCTTTGAAAAAGGGGGATTTAAAAATCAGCCAGCGGCATAAATTTATGGCAAACGCTATAAGTGACCAAACGGCTTTTTGCAAGAACCTCTCCTGGCAATAAGTATATTTTATTATTTCAAAAATAAGTGGCGTTAATTCAACGGGGTAATCAATTCTACAATGCCATCTTTTATGGCATGGTTGCAACCCGGATCATGTCCGCACTTACAAAAGAAAAGTCTGTCACCTTTCTCATCATTGCTGGATGCCATCGCAGTTTTGAGTTTATGCTGTCTCCATGACTTGCCGGGATAAGAGCGGTTCACTGCTGGCCAACCTGAGGAAAATCGGCAGACTCCAGCCGTTCCGCCTGTGCCGTGTCCCGGCACGAGGATGCCGGCCCAGCCTTAATTTATTGATATTAAAGACTAAATATTACGAAAGCCCGATTATTACCCTGGGACAAGCGCGGGACAAGCGCGTGACAACCCTGGCACCGCCTCGACCGGAACGCGCTTGCACGCGGGTTTAGACCGGGTATATGGCGAGGATACCTCGGCAATGTCCCGGCACATGTACCGGGTTTACCCGTCCATTCGGCCCGCGCCCGGCCATTTTCAGCGATTTTTGGGGTATTTTGGAGGGACTAAAAGCCATTTTTAAACCGTTTTTCTCTGTCATCATGAACGAAGCGCAGGCTCTTATAGTGATTGAGCCTCTTGCAAAAGTCGCGTTGCAGTCGAAATCTTATCTGGGCGTTGATAAATTCCCCGGTGGCACAGGCGTCTCGCCTGTGCGAATCGAAGTCCCCCTTTGAAAAAGGGGGATTTAGTTTAGGGGGATTTGGATTTTCACGGTAAAACCCGCGGCCTCGGCATTTTTGCAAGAGGCTCGATTGCCAAAAGAGTTTCTTGCAAAATTACCGGACATTATGTGGTCGCAAGCTTTAGCCTTGTATTGAGAAATTCGCCGGTAGCACAGGCTTTCCAGCCTGTGCTTATGTCATATATACGGTTTCGACCGTAAAGAGACTTTTGCAAGAGGCTCCATAGGCTATATCCTTGCCGGGCCTAACTGGCCCAGAGGCTGCCATGATCCTGGAATTTTCCGAAAAGGGCATCGTCTTTTTTCCCGATCCGCATCTGGTCGGCACGCCCCAAGATGTGGGCCTGGAATACGAAGACGTCTGGTTTGAGGCCGCCGACGGGATACAACTCCACGGCTGGTGGGTGCCCGCCGCCGGGGCTCCGGTCTTGGTGTGGTTCCATGGCAATGCCGGCAACATCAGTCACCGCTTGGAGAATATCCAGTTGCTGCATGACCTGGTGGGGGTTCAGGTCTTTATCTTCGACTACCGGGAGTACGGCCGCTCCCAGGGCCGCATCAGCCGGGAAGGGACCTTTACCGACGCGGCCGCGGCCTACCGCTTTGTGGCCGAGACCCGCAAGGTGCCGGCGGGGGACATCGTCCTGTTCGGGCGCTCTCTGGGCACCGCACTGGCCACGGACCTGGCAGTTAAGTATCCCTGCCGCGCCCTGATCCTGGAGTCGGCCTTCACCAACTCCTCGGACATGGCCAAGATGATGGCCCCCTTCCTGTTCGACTGGCGTCCGCGGGTGCCCTATGACAATCTGGGAAAAATTGATAAAGTTAAGATGCCGCTGCTCATCATCCACGGCGAGGACGATGAGATCATCCCGGTGGAGATGGGCCGCCGGGTCTTTGCCGCGGCCAACTCACCCAAGGACCTTTACATCATCCCCGGGGCCCACCATAATGACACCTATGTGGTGGGCGGAGAAGCGTATTTCAACCGTTTGAAGGGTTTTATATTTCCGGTGGAGAAATAATTTCGGGATCAACCCATTAAGGAATGGTGCGTGAGACGCACCCTACATCTGATATGACCAATTTCCAGCGCAGGGCTTTACGCTTATCCTATTTTACCATCGCCTACAACGTGGTGGAATGCATCCTGGCCATGGTGGCAGGCTTTCTGGCCGGCAGCATCGCGTTGGTGGGCTTCGGGTTGGACAGCCTGGTGGAGTCCCTGTCAGGGGGAGTGATGATCTGGCGGTTTTCCCGGCACGAGGGTCTGAGCCCTGAGGAAGAAGAACGCCTGGAACGCAAGGCCATCCAGATCGTGGGTTATACGTTTTTTATCCTGGGGGCTTATGTGCTCTATGAGTCTTTAAAGAAGTTAATCTGGCAGGAAATCCCCGCTCCCAGCCTTTTGGGCCTCGGTATCGCTTTGGCCTCCATCATCGTCATGCCGGCGTTGTTCTACCTCAAATATCAGACGGGAAAATCGATGGGCAGTAAGAGCTTGATGGCCGACTCCAAGCAAACTCTGGCCTGCGCCATGTTGTCCGTGGCCCTGCTCGTCGGCCTGGGGCTCAATTATTGGTTCGGCATCTGGCAGGCCGACCCCGTCATCGGGCTGGTGATTGTCGTCATCCTGGCCCGGGAAGGCTACCAGGCCTTAAAGGAAAAAAAGCTCTGCACCTGCGCCTCCTGCGGGGTGCCCCCCTCCTCCGGCCCTTGACTCCCCTCCGTTTCCCCGGTGCCGCCCGGATAAATCCCCAATCGATAATAGGGTTTCCCGCCTGGAAAAATAGGAAAACCCTGATTGTCCCGCCTGCTCTTTACTTGTAGGATTAACTTCAGGCTGGTCACGCCGGGGTCAAAAACGGTTTAGCCAATCGTTGGATGACACCCTCAAGGAGGAGGGGCCAGGCAATGGTAGCGTCACACAAGACCTCGGCGTACCGGCCCCCATCTTCCGGGGAGACGAACTTGCCCCACGAGACCCCTTCCTTGAAAGTGCAACCGCTCAATCCCCCCCAATGGGCCGGCTCCGGACAGAGCCGCACGCCATAGTGAAACCGCACTTCCGGTAGATCCAGATTCAAGCGGGAGTGCAGCAACTCCAGATAGGGCGCCACCTGTTGAGCCCAGTTGCGAGGCACGCCGCCGCCCACCGTAAAGATTCCCAGTTTCGGAGAGACCAGGGCTTTCTGGGTATAGGCGGCCAGGTCCAGGAAGGGGTTGAATTTCAGGGAGACGGAGCCTAAGGCTGCGGTGATGTCCTGCCCCTCGGCCAGGGCCCGCCGCACCATGAAGCCCGCCAGGTCCAACCCCAACTCGGAGTCGGTGAAGGCCGGGATGAATACCGGCACCCCCTTCAGATAGGCAGAACGCAAAATGCCGGGGCTGTCGGTGTGCTCGGCCAGATACTTGCCCAACTCCCGGCAGATACTGGCGGAGGACCAGACCTGGTCCGGGTCGAGCCCCTCCAACACGGCACTGAAAACGTCTTCGGCATAATCCAGGTTGGCTTCCATCTCCAGGGTGTCATAAATGCGGTTGTAGCCCTGCTGGAAGAGCTGCCGATCCGACACTTGTTCGGGATACTTGTAGTGCGCCCGACCCAGAGTTTCGATGAAGCCGTGGGCGATAAGGGCCCCGGTGGTGATGATTACCTTAAGCCAACCCCGGTCGATCATCTCACAGATCAACAGGCCCATCTTGGCGACACTCATGGCGCCTGAGAAGGTGCCGACCATGGCGCACTCCGGGTCCCGCACCATCTGGGTCAGGACTTCGGCGGCTTCTCCCAGACTGCGGCCGCCGAACGCAGTCTTACTCATAGCCGCCAACAACTCGTCAAAATCCCTGACACTGGTTATATCCAGGGGCTCCAGAGGGGTGAGACCATCCTTGGCCCCATCGTGAAAGTCTTCGTGCTTCCTTCTCATTATCTATTTCCTGTCTTCAAACCGAGAAATGTCATTTCAAGCGGGAGTGATAAATATAGCCTAATGCCTTGTACAACAAGCGGGCCGCGGTGAATTCGCTCACCCGGTGGCCGGGGATGGGGGCCAGTTCCACCAGATCCAGGCCGACAATGGGTCCCCTTTTCGCCAGGGTTTCAATAATGGTTAACACCTGCCCGTACGACAAACCGCCGGGTTCCGGGGTACCCACCGCGGGCATGATGCCGGGGTCCAGGGCGTCGAGATCGATGGAGAGATATACCGGCCCCGAAATGCCTTTGAGGTGTTCCAGAGTCTGATCCCAGCCCGCGGGAGTGTTGAGATCCCGGGCCGGAAAGACCTTGAGGCGCGGGGCCACCCGGAGGAGTTGGTACTCGTCCTGGGAGTAGCTGCGCACCCCTAAAAGGTTCAAGGGCCGGCCCAGTTCATAGAGCCGCCGCATGACGCAGGCATGAGAAAGTTTGCTGCCGTCGTAGCTCTCCCGTAAGTCGGCGTGGGCGTCTAACGCCACCACGGTGAAATCCGGGTAGCGGGTTTGCACCGCCTGCACCAGGGCCACGGTGATGGTGTGTTCGCCCCCCAGGGCGCAAATGAGCTTCCCCTGGGAAACCCAGGGCTGCACCACTCGCTTGATTTTTTCCAGCATGGCTTGGGGGCCGGCTACTTCCGGGAGAATAGGCTGGGCTGTGGCCAGACGGATGGCGGCCGAGGGGTCCCAGTTATGGTCCTCGTCCCACAACTCCACCTGGCGGGAGGCGGCCAGGATGGCCTCCGGGCCTTCCCGGGTCCCCGCGCCATAGGTGGTGGTGGCTTCATAGGGAATAGGCAGGACCACCGCCTCGGCTTCTTTGACTGGCAAGGACCTCAGGTCCAGGAAGTTTAACGGCGCCATTTTAACTTTCCTCCGGCTCCACGTCTTTCAATTCCATCTCCTTGAGGCGGCGATACAGGGTGGCCAGGCCGATGCCCAACAGGCGGGCGGTCAGTTCCTTGTCGCCCCCGGTCTTTTTCAAAGTCTGGACAATAGCCTGGCGTTCGATCTCCTCCATGGAGGACCCCACTGGCAGGACGATCTTGTCGTCTGCCGGGGAGTGCCGGCGAATCTCATCGGGGAGATCTTCAACTTCCACCATGTTGCTGGCGCACAGGGCTACCGCCCGTTCCAGCACGTTCTGAAGTTCCCGCACATTGCCCGGCCAGGCGTAGCTCTTCAGCGCCCGCATGGCGTCGGGGCTGAACCCCATGAAGGGGCGATCGTTTTCCAGGCAGAACTTGTCGAGAAAATGCAAGGCCAGCAAAGGGATGTCCTCCACCCGGTCCCTCAGAGGCGGAATGACCATGTGGATGACGTTCAAGCGGTAAAACAGGTCTTTGCGGAAGCGGCCCTCAGACACCTCGTCTTCCAGCTTCCGGTTGGTGGCGGCAATTATCCGGACGTCCACTTTGAGGGTCTGGGTCCCCCCTACCCTTTCGAATTCCCCCTCCTGAAGCACCCTCAAGAGTTTTACCTGGGTAACCGGCGGCATCTCGCTGATTTCATCCAGGAACATGGTGCCGCCGTCGGCCAGTTCAAAACGGCCTTTGCGCTGCTGGATGGCTCCGGTGAAGGCGCCTTTTTCGTGACCGAAGAGCTCCGATTCGATAAGCCCTTCCGGGAGCGCGCCGCAGTTCAGTTTAACCAGGGGTTTAGGCCGCCGGGGGCTCTGGTGGTGAATGGCCTCAGCGATGAGCTCCTTGCCCACGCCGGATTCCCCGGAGAGGAGCACGGTGCTCTTCATGGGCGCCACCTGGCCGATCAGGTGGATCACTTTAAGGAGGGTTGGCGCCCGGCCGATGATGCGACCGGTGGGGCCGCGGTCCTGGAGGGCGTCCCGCAGCCGCTGATTCTCCACCAGGAGCTTTTGGGTCTCCAGGGCCTTGCTCACTACTTTACGCAGTTCCGCCATGCGAAAGTCTTTGGTGATGAAGTCGTAAATGCCCCTTTTTATGGCGGAGACGGCTTCGTCCACGGTGGCGGCGCCGGAGATCATGATGGCAATGGCTTCAGGGCGCAAGATGCGCAAAGCCCCGAACAGCTCGGTGCCCTCCATGTCCGGGAGCTTCAGGTCGATGATGGCCAGATCCACGGTGTGACGCCGGACCTCATCTAAGGCCGTAGCCCCGGTGCCCGCGACATGGATCTCATGGCCCAACTTCTTTAAGCCGGTTGCCAACGCCTCCCGAGTGGCGGCGTCGTCGTCTACGACGAGGATAACGCTCATAATTTGAAAGACCGTTTTTGGTTTTTGGTTTTACGTTTTTGGTTTTTCGTTATCGGCAGGCAGGAATTACAGCCTATCAAAGTAAGCTAATTTTTTGCGAAAAACGAAGAACGAAAAACGATAAGCCGCATTTAAAGGCTGTCCAGCCAACCCAGGATCACCCGGGTAATCTGCGGCAGGATCTCCGGGGACATGGTGTGCCCCCCTGACTCAAAGGAATGGCCAACGCCGGGAATAACGTGGAGATCACTCCGAACCGGCATCTGACCCAACACTTTGCCCAGGAGGTCCATGCGGCAAAAGGGGTCACGAGCGCCTTCGATGAACAACGCCGGGCACGGCAACTGATAGAGGGACTGATCCCGCAATTTCTCCGGCTTTCCTGGAGAATGCAGCGGATATCCCAAAAAGATCAAACCGCTAGCTCCCACGTCTTTAGCCACGATTTGGGCAGCCAGACGGGCCCCCATGGATTTGCCGCCCAGAAAGAGTTCCAGACCCTTGAATTCATCCAGTTGCGCCACATATTCCAGGACCAGGCGAAAGACTCCTTCCAGGACTTCGTCCGAATCGGGGTGTTTGTGGCCGTCTTCGGCATAGGGAAAATTGAACCGGACCGTGACCAGCCCCGCCTTCGCCAGATGCTCATGGAGTCCTCTGAGGAGCGGTTGGTCCATGTTATTGTTGGCCCCATGGGCCAGAATCAGGACTGCGTCCATGGTGGCAGTCCGGGGCACCCCCACGACCGCTCGGATGGTCCGTTCCGGTCCCACCGGCAGCGTAATGTGACGAATCTCCATATTCCTTAGAACTCCGCAAAAGAAAAAATTGGCAGCCTGTCCCGGGGGAGAGTTTACCTTGTTTTCCTTCATTAACTCAAGCAGTTAATTTTTGTCAGGCGGAATAATTTCAGAAATCATTATTATTTTCAATTGGTTAACTGGCAGTCAGGGCCCTGGCACATACCCCAAGACTGAATGGGGGGACACGCAGGTCTAACCCCGCTCATGCGTGCAAAGTGTTGTTAAGCCAGTAGCCGGTCGGCATCGTCTAAGAGCATGCGCCGGGGCTGCAAATCCGCCAGATCGCGCCACAAACCGGCGGCATCCTGCCAAGCGACCACGTGCTCCCAGCCGCCCAGGTGCACGAGACGGCAAAACCGGGAGGCCAGGGTTCGGAGACGCCGGGCCAAGAACCGTTCCCGCCGCAACATTTCTTTAGTGCCTGAGGTGAGCAGCCGCCGGGGAGAGCCCGCCAATGCCAGACGGGCCTGGTGAAACTCCGCGGCTACGAACTCTGTCAAAGTGCCAGCGCTCGTGGCCAAGAGGGCCTGGAGATTGGCCAGGGTCAGAAGTTCCGAGCCATATCGAGGCAAGTGGCGCCGGGCCAAGCCCCCCAGGTCCAGGGGGCGCCAGGGCACCCCAGTACTGCGCTGATAATCCCGGGCCGCCCTTACTTCAAAGGGCAGGGCCACCTGGGCCACAAGACGCTGGATGGCCAGGTGCCGGACCGCGGCCGGAGGGAATTGGGACAAAACCTTGGTTAACTGCCGCTGCCAGCCGGAACCATGCTTGAGGCGGTAGCGCAGGGAAAAAGGACTGATCTCCACGGTGACGATATCCGGCTTAAGATGCACCAGGAGCTTCCCGGCCCGGGCAAACCCTAAGGGGTCGCCGTGAACCGTGCCGATGAGGATAAGGCTCTGGTCTGCAATGAGGTTCGAAATGGCCGGTTTCCGCGGGAGAGTCTGCATTTACTTTTATACCGAACCCTTGTGGGCGGACACGCTGGTCCGCTCCTACAAAAGACCATCCGGTGAATCCATTTCCAGCACGGAAAGCGGATCGATCAGCGTCAGGTCAGGGTTTTTCCCCAGGTTGTCCCAATTGAGATCATGGTTATCAACCGGCACAGGAACCCAGGCAAAGGTGATATGCACATGGGGCAGGATAGACAATTTTTTGCCGGAAAGTTTCGAGATTACGGCAATGGTTTCCCCTTCCGCAACGGTTGACCCGATTTGAAGAGAATCCCGCGGGATGGTGTGGCCATAAGCCGAATAAAGCTGCCTGCCGTGGCCGTCAAATATCGCATGGCTGATATAGATGGATTTGCCGAGAAAATCCGGAGCAATTTTGACGATCTCACCCGCAAAAGCCGCCGCTAGCTTCGTGTGAGGCCCCAAGTTTTTAATACTGCCGTTGACCTCTTCAAAACTGCACAGGTCCAGACCTTCATGGGGGGTAGCCCTGCGCCCCTGATCGCCCCACCATTTATCTAAAGAATTAAATAACATCCCCGGAAGAAAAATCCATTGTTTAAAATTATCCAGGTGCGGCCGGTTGTTGACTATCAGAGAGCGGAAAAACGGGCTTTTGAGGTCAGGTGCGTTCGACATTAGAGGTTCATAAAGGTTTCAAGGGAGAGATGTGGTTCGCTTTTCCTTTAATCCTGCACGAACTCCCGGCCATCCTTCAGGGCCATCTCGGCCTTGGCCAGTTGGCGCCCCAGGTAGATGGCGTGGTTGATATCGGAGATTGCCCGGTCCCGGGCAATCTGTTGCTGGAGGGAGGCGGCCTTCTTTCCTCGATATTCCCTTAAGGTCACATCCTCGAAGCGGTGCTCTACGATGATTTCCCCTTCATCCAGCGTAATTCGAAAATAGCCCATGGGGTCCATTCGTACCCGGTAACGGAGCTTGCCGATTATTGACATGGCTCTATCTAGTTCCCGAGGGTCTAAACTAATAGAATGGCTAATTACAGTAATTGCTCCAATAGGCATACCGACTTGTGAAGCAACGAACTTTTGAATAGCCATTAGGCCATAACAGTTGAGAAGCCAACCGTCAAGAACATTATGAGTACGGAATGTAGCAGTTAAAGTTAGTTTGGCTTCAAATTTCCTAAAGAAAAGTGATACGAAACAAGGATGCCCTCCAACTCTTAATAGATCTCTCCTATTATCCCATAAAGTAAAATAGGCTTTTCTATCTTCTGAATCTTTTATTAGCCGTAATGCACATTCGGTTAATCCATCAAATCCAAAATATGATCTTAACCGATGACCATAATTGTAAGTCTCATCAGGTCTTAATTCCACTCTATGTATAAGCGGCAGGGTCAATTGTCCTTTAAAAAATCCCTCATCAAGCGTGGCAGGCTTCCTATTTAACCTACTATCAGCTTTTAGTATTCCCTCTTGATAAAGCCTAAGTTTATCTGAATCGAAATTGTATGCCTGAAGTTTTGATTTTTCTTCGAATTGTGGTTTTTCAATCACAGCCTTAACATTCTGAAGTTCGAGTCGGTCGCCTTTTTTTAATGTCACACGTTGTCCAAAACGAATGAATAAATATAATAATTCCTTCCAGGCTTCTAATGGGGTTTCTTGAATCACTTGGTGGCCCCGGGGATTGCTGGGAAAGTATTCCAGCTCCACTTCCGGCAGCGGTATTTCTATACGGTCTGCCACCTGGATAGCCAGTGGTTGGTAATCGGCAAAGAATTCTCTGATCCGCCTCAAGGTCGCCTCGTCCTGAGGGTCCCCCAGCGAGACCGGTTGGAGCGGGCGGAGAAATTGGTCCGGCCGCACCAGGTCGTCCATGATCCTCCGGGTCTGGCGAATACGGGCGGAAGCCACGGTTATACCAGGCTCCGGGCTGCGGTAGCGCACGACGGCCGAATCCACAGACTCCAGACCCAACTCAAAATAATTGGCTAACTCCTGCCGTGACCCCGACCGATCATGCCCGCAGATGAGCAGGGTTTGAATCTGGGGATTATACAAAAGGTTCCGCAGCATTTCCCGCAGGCCGTTGCCGTAGAGGGTGCCGAAGACCGCGATGGGGCTGGTAGCCGGGTCCAGGAGGTCCTCCCTGGCTTCCCGGAAGCGCTCGATGACATAATCCGGTTTGGACCACAGGGTCACCACGCCGATGGTCCCGTGGGGATTAATGATCTTGAGGCGGTCGCCGAAATGCAGGGGGATGAATTCCATGTATTTCTTTTATACCAAAATCCACGGCTAAAAAGAGCCAAAATAATATTAGGTCGCGCTGAATCTGCGGATGAGCGAAACCGCCCGCGGCCGATGGAACCTACGCCACATTTTGATGGGAATGGCGTTAAGGCTGACTCTCGCGGGGGCTTTCCCTAGGGCCGTTTTTAAAAATATTTCCCCGTGGGCGCAAAAGTGATATGATTCTACCCTGAAAGAAACTATGGTCAGCAACCTTGCCGGATGGCCGGAAAATGGTTAACAGTAAAACATGTAGAGTCATATTCTAAGCGAGTCTTATTAATTTCCTTGCGGCACACCGAGGATTAACAAGGGAGGGGCAGCGATGATGGCGTTTAAAGAACGGATGTATCTCCGGAGTTTTCAGGAGATCAGCAAGATCCTGAGCTCCACCCTGGCAGTGGACGAGGTGTTGGATCACATCGTGCGGCAGATCACTGAAGTCATGAATTTAAAAGGAGCTACGATCCGCCTGGTCAACCCCAAGACTAACCGGTTGGAGCTGGCCGCAGCTCATGGGTTGAGCGAGCGTTACCTCAGCAAGGGGCCTGTGGACGTGGACAAGAGTGTCACCGAGGCCTTAAGTGGCCGGCCGGTGGCCATTTATGACGCATTCACTGATCCTCGGATGCAGTATCCCGCGGAGGCCAAGGAAGAAGGGATCGCCACCCTGGTGGCCGTCCCCATGGTGTCCAAAGGCAAGGTTATCGGCGTCATGCGCCTGGTGACCGCGGAACCCCGGGAGTTCACCATGGAGGAAGTGGATTTTGCCTGCGCCGTGGCGGAACTTGGGGCCCAGGCTATCAGCAACGCCAAGATGTATGAAGCCCGCACCCGGGAACTTAACTTCCTCAAGGGCCTCCTTGAGGTCTCCAAGGCGGTCAACTCAGCCCTGGACGTGAAAAAGGTCCTCAATCTCCTGGTGAAAACGGTCACCACGGCCCTGGACATCAAAGGCGCCGGGGTGCGCCTGCTGGATGAAACCCGGCAGCAGATGCAACTGGTGGCCTCATACGGCCTGAGTGACCGCTACATCACCAAAGGGCCGGTGGGCACCGATAAATCCATCACGGACGCCATGATGGGCAAGGCGGTCTCCATTTACGATTTGCACGACGACCCCCGGGCTACCTACGTCAAGGAATCGGTGGAGGAAGGCATCAAATCCATCCTTTCGGTACCCATCAACCTCAAAGGCACCGTCATCGGGGTCATGCGTATCTATACCAGCGAACCCCAAGATTTCAGCGATGATGAAATTACCTTCATCTCCTCCCTGGCGGAGCAGGCGGCCCTGGCCATGGAAAACGCCCGCCTCTACCAGAAACTCAAGGGCGAATACGAGGAGTTGATGGGCGATCTTTACCGCTTCACGGGCTTTACCCGGTTTTAGCTGAGGGTGCGGCAGGCTTGTTCCCTCCTTTTGGCAAAGGGGGGCTAGGGGGATTTTATAACCATCTGAAAATCCCCCTAAATCCCCCTTTTCCAAAGGGGGACTTTAACCGCCATTTTGCATTTTAAGCATTGCCTGATAGAACTCGATGATCAATCTTGCTGCCACCATCAAGCCTGTAAGCCCGGGGGGGAATTAGCTTGTTCCGTCGCCGCCCCATTTATCTTACCCTTTTATCCTGAGGGGAAAAAATGTCTCACTACTACGAAGAAAATGACCTGGAGAGGTTTGGCGAGATCGGCAAATATCGCCCCGAGCTCTATGATATCTTCATGAACTACTACCAGGGGGTCATGAGCGCCGGGGCACTGACAACCAGGGAAAAGGCCCTCATTGCCCTGGCGGTGGCCCACGCGGTCCAATGCCCCTACTGCATCGACGCCTACACCCGGGGGTCCCTGGAAGCCGGCTCCAATATGGAGGAGATGACCGAAGCCATCCACGTGGCCGCAGCCATCAGGGGGGGCGCCACCCTGATCCACGGCATCCAGGCCCACAATGCCGCCGCCAAAATCACTTTGTAAGGAATCAGACCTGTGCTCCCTTTTGCCCGAAAGTTGGAGGATCTGGGTTACTCCGGCCTGAAGGCCGAAAGCGTCAGCATCCTCCAGGTCAACCTGGGGTGGCGCTGCAACCAGGCTTGCAAGCACTGTCACCTGCTGGCCGGACCCGACCGCCTGGAACAGATGGAAAGGGACACCATCGATGAGGTCATCCGGGTGGTGGAGCGCTGGTCCATCCCCACCGTCGACCTCACCGGGGGGTCGCCAGAACTCAATCCCCATTACGAGTATCTGGTGGAGCGCCTGGCGTCATCGGGCACCCATATCCTGACCCGCTGCAACCTGACGGTCCTTTTGGAACCCGGCAAAGAGCACCTGCCGGAGTTTTACCGGGACCACCGGGTGGAACTGGTCTGCTCCTTGCCCTATTACCAGGAAGACCTGGTGGACCGCCTGCGGGGCCCGGGAGTCTTCCAGAAGAGCCTTTTAGCCTTGCAACGCCTCAATCGCATGGGCTATGGAGAGGCGGACTCGGACCTTAAGCTCAATCTCATGTATAACCCCGCGGGCGCCTACTTTCCACCGGAACAAGAAGCCCTGGAAGAGATATTCCACCGGGAATTGGCGGCCCGCTTCGGGATTCGCTTCCGCCGCCTTCTGACCCTGCTCAACATGCCGATCGGGCGTTTCAAAGAATTTCTGGAGCGGTCCAAGAATTACGACCGTTACATGGGCAAGCTGGTTGCCGGTTTCAACCCGGCCACGGTGGCCAGCCTCATGTGCCGTTCCCTCATCAGCATCTCCTGGGACGGGCGCCTCTACGACTGCGATTTCAACCAGGCCTTGGCTCTGCCCGTGCTTGCAGAATTACCCCAGACCGTCTGGGACTTCGACCTGCCCACGTTGGCCACCCGGCCCATACGCCTGGCGGATCATTGCTACGGCTGCACCTCCGGTGGAGGCTCCTCCTGCGGCGGCTGCCTGGCCGAGGAGTGAAGGAAGTCGAGAATTGAGGGGAGGCCGGGGGAAGTTTTTCGTAAGGGTCCCTCCCTCCCTCATTTCACAGTTCACCTTTCCGCGGCCAGCGGCGGGTAAAGAGGCGTTCGGCCCGGTGGCGGACCAGACAGAACCAATAAAGACCCAAGGTCCGGAAGTTGCCGTGTTGTAACCAGCGGCGGCCCGACGTAGTCACCGGCGGGTTTAAGAGGTGCAGCCGGGTATGGCACCGCAGCCGGAGCACCAGGTCCAGGTCTTCCGGGCGGCGATGGGCATAGCCTCCCAGGGCGAAAAACAGGGGCCGGCGCACAAAAATGACCTGATCGCCGTAAGGGAGGCCGAAGAGGCGGCACCGCCAGTTGGCTCCCCAGGCAATGAACCTGAGGAATGGAGTAGGGGGCGTCAGGCTCAGGTAGAAGGCCCCGGCCTTAACTTCAGGGTCTCGGGCGGCCTGCCGCAGGGCTGCGAGATGGACCGGTGTGAACCCGGTGTCGATATGCAGAAACACCAGGAACTCCCCCCTTGCCAGCCGGGCGCCCGCATTCATTTGGGACCCGCGCCCCCGGGGAGCCGTAATCAGGCGGACGAAAGGGAAGCGGGCCGCCACTGCCTGGGTGGCGTCAACGCTGCCGCCGTCCACCAGGATGAATTCCAGGTCAGGGCTCCGGGGTAGATTGGTCAGAGCCTCGGTCAGAATTGAGGCCTCATTTAAAACCGGGAGGATGATGGAGATAGTTGGTTTCTTGCCTGCCTCTACCGGGCGCTGGAATTCAAGGTCGAAGGTGCGAGGCGTCCCCTTCTCTGACCACATGATGTCATCACTCACCGCATGACCGCCTTGCTCATCATATTTGCCAAGGAACCACGTCCGGGGCACGTAAAAACCCGTCTCAGCCCGCCCTTGGCCCCCGAATCGGCTGCTCAACTTTATCACAACTTTCTTATAGATATCCTGGAAGAAATGGGGCGGGTCCAGGAGGTGCGGCTGGCCCTGGCCTTTAGCCCTCCCGAGGCCCAGGACTTTTTCCAGGCTCTGGCGCCGCCGGGGATGGATGTCTTTCCTCAAGAGGGCGGCGATTTGGGGGAGCGCATGGCCCGGGCCTGCGCCTGGGGTTTTAAAGCCGGTTATAGCCCGGTATTATTAAGGGGCAGCGATACTCCGGATCTTCCGGCCGCGGTGGTGTCTGAGGCCAGGGAGGTGTTGGCTGCCGGACATTCTCAGGTGGTGCTGGGGCCGGCAACCGATGGCGGCTACTATCTTGTGGGGCTCACCAGGCCGCAGCCCCACTTGTTTCAGGGTCAGCTATGGTCCAGCAGCACGGTCCTGAAATCTACCCTCAACGTGGCGCGGCAACAAAATCTGACAGTCCATCTGTTGCCTGCCTGGTCCGACATTGATACATTTGCCGATCTACTCACTTTTTTAAACCGGGCCCGCCCGGCGCCGCAGCCGGGATGGCGCAGCCGCCTCAAAGCCCTGGAACTGCTCGGTCCGCTTGCGACTGATTTATCCCGGCAGGCTCGTTAAATTCTTCGTCAAATCCCAACCAAGCCCGGGTTGATTCACGACCCCCTTACACGTACAATAACGTCAGGAGTATCGTATGACAAACCCCCAGGGCTTGAAACGCCGGCCGAAACGTAAAAAGATGTCCATCGTCCGTCCGCTCATCTTTTTGTTGTTAATCGTTATAGTAATCGCCATCCAGTATTTTCACCCGGAGCGGTATCTGGACAAAGAATATCTCCGCCAGTTCGCGGCTTCTTACGGGGTTCTGCTGCCGGTGATGTACCTGGTGGTGTGGACGGTGGGACCGCTCTTCTTGCCCGGCCTCCCCATTACCCTGGCTGGCGGCGTGCTCTTCGGTCCCTTTTGGGGGGTAGTCTACACGGCCTTAGGATCGACGATGGGCGCGGGGTTGGTTTTCCTGGTTTCCCGCTACCTGGCTCGAGATTGGGTAGTAAGCAAGCTGGCCGGCACCAGGCTGATGTCCCTGGATGACAAAGTGGCCCGGCATGGCTGGAAGATCGTGGCCTTTACTCGATTGGTCCCGATTTTCTCCTATACCCTGCTGAACTACGCCTACGGTCTCACCCGAATCTCGTTCTGGCCTTTTATAGCCGCCACCTTCGTCTGCATGCTGCCCGTAACCATTGCGTTTGTGTACTTCTCCAGTAATATCCTGGATGTCTTACACGGCAGGATTTCTAAGGAGTTGATCATCGGGTTGATCCTGGTAATCCTGGTGAGCCTTATCCCGTTGATCTACAAGAGACTGAAAGCCAAGGCGGCGGATCCTCTCGATATTTAGGGGCGCGGTTTCCGTTCCATCTACGCCCGGGCCGAACCCACCCGGGAATTTGTCAAGCTCTATAATCCGTGGTAAGGTATTTGGGAGAGGCGGGGGTATCTTGAAAGATGCCCCAGTCCTATCCGATCGCCGCTTTGGGGAGGCAAGGATGCCAAAATCTGGAAAGTGTGCGGTTGTGCTTGCCCTTCTGCTGACCCTGGTCGTGGGCCTTCCGCCAGCCCGGGCCTGGGAGCGCATCCACTACCTGAAGGAAGTGGAGCGCAAGGTCACCCAGCTTACAAATGAGGCGCGCCGGGACCATCATTTGGCGCTCGTGGAACGGGATACCACCCTGGTTGACATTGCCCGGTGCCATAGCGATGACATGCTGAAGCGGAATTACTTCAGCCATGTTAGTCCCGATGGCAAATCCATTCAGGATCGGGTGGTTCCGGCCTATTCCCGCGCCTTGTCCCGGGCCGGGGAAAACATTTGGAGCGGCCACGGCTATGATTATTCCGACTGCACCCTCATGGCCCGGGTCATTGTGGATAGCTGGATGAGTTCTCCGGGGCACCGGGCCAACCTGCTCAACCCCGATTACAATTACGTGGGCGTGGGCGTGTCGGCCATGGGCAAAGAGGTCCGGGCCACCCAAAATTTCATCCTGAAACGTTAGTCCACCAAACCTGTTTATGGAACCTCAAGAACAATCCCCGCTCAACTGGTCGAAAAAGATTTTAGCCGAGTGCATCGGAGAAGAACTGCCCCCCTGCCAGGCCGCCTGTCCCTTGGATATCCGGGTGCGGGAAAAATTCCGTTTCCTGCAGGAAGGGGACTTAGCCGGGGCAATGGGCGTGGTCCTGGAACGCTGCCCCTTTCCCGGCATTCTGGGCCGCATCTGCACCCACCCGTGTGAGCAGGCCTGCACGCGTAACTCCCTGGACCAGCCCATTGCCATTGCCGCCTTGAAACGCTACCTGGCGGACCTGAATCCCGATGCCGTCTTCGACGTGACGCCAGGCCCGGAGCGGCCCCAGCAGATTGCCGTGGTGGGGGGCGGTCCTGCCGGGCTCATGGCCGCATATGAGCTGCGCCGCTTCGGTTATCCCGTCACGCTCTTCGAAGCCGAACCTTTCCTGGGCGGGGCTCTACGCCTCTATATCCCGGTCTACCGCCTGCCCCGGGCGGTGCTGGAGCGGGAAGTAAATATAGTGGAGAAGTTAGGGGTAGAGGTGCGGCTCCGCACCCGGGTGGGCCGTGATGTTCACCTGGAAGACCTGCGTCGGGATTTCGCCGCAGTCTTTTTGGCCCTGGGAGCCCACAAGAGCCTGCGCCTTCATATCCCCGGCGAAGATTTAACCGGAGTGCTGGACGGCATCGGTTTTTTGAAGGCCGTCAATTCCGGGGCGCCGCCGGAAGTGGGCCTCCGGGTGGCCGTCATTGGCGGCGGCAACGCCGCGGTGGACGCGGCCCGTTCTGCCTGGCGCTGCGGGGCTCAGGAAGTGCATGTCCTGTATCGCCGCACTGCGGACCTCATGCCGGCCCTGGCCTCCGAGGTGGAAGAAGCCCACCGGGAAGGCATCCAGTTTAACTTCCTCACCCTGCCGGTACGCCTGGAAGGGGATGGCCAGGTTAAGCGCCTGGTGGCCCAAAAGACTGAATTGGGAGAGCCCGATAGCAGCGGCAGGTGTTGCCCGGTGCCGGTGGCCGGCTCCGAGTTCACCCTGGAAGTGAACACCGTGATCGCCGCGGTGGGTCAGACCGCGGATTTCAACTTTTTTGGGCCTGGCCTGGCCTTTGACACTGCCACCATTTACCGTCTGGAAACGGACCCCGTGACCCTTAAGACCCGGATTCCGGGAGTCTTTGCCGGGGGCGACCTGGTCACCGGACCCAAAAGCGCAGTGGAAGCCTTTGCCGCGGGGCGCCGGGCCGCCCTGGCCATCCATTGCTCTCTCCAAAATCAGCCGCTTCCGGAGAAGTTACCGCCCCTGACCGCGCGCGGCACTAACCTCATCGTGGACACCACCGGCGTGACGATCACCACCCGCCAGGCCATGCCCGATCTCAGTCTCCCTGAACGGTCGGCCCAGCCAAACGCCGAGGTGGAACTGGGCTTCACTCATGAGGTGGCACGGGCCGAAGCCGCCCGCTGCCTCACCTGCGTCTGTTCCCAGTGTGTCAAGAACTGCACCTTTCTCCAGTACTACGTTACACAGTTCCCTTATACTGAAAAAGAACTGGTGCGTCTCTTAGACGAGCGGGGCGGCGCTGACCCCCTGCTCCCCTATTCCTGTCACTATTGCGGTCTCTGCCAGGCGGTTTGCCCCAAGGACCTCCACGCCGGGAGACCCTGCCTGTCGGCCCGGGAAGCCCTGGTGGCCTGCAACCAGGGACCGCTGCCCCCTCACAAGGGCATCAAGAATTACGTCAGGTGGGGGGCGTCTCCCACCTTTGCCTTGATCCGTCCCGACCCGGCTACCGGCAAGGCGGAGCGAGTCTTTTTTCCGGGCTGCTCGCTCATGGGCCACTCAACCGAGGTGGTGAAGGCGGCCTACGCTCACCTGCGCAAAAAATTGCCGGATACCGGGATCATGCTCAATTGTTGCGGCGCGCCCAGCTATTTTATGGGCGAAAAAGACGTCATGCTCCGGGTCATCGGAAATGTGGCCCGGGAATTAAAAACTCTGGGGGCTGAAGAAATCATTGTGGCGTGCCCTCACTGCTACCAGACCTTCCAAGAATTTCTGCCCGAGGTTAACCTCCGCACCATTTACGAAGTGCTGGGCGAAGTGGGCCTGCCCCCCGGCACCCAGGCGACCGTCCCTTGGACCTTCAACATCCAGGATGCCTGCGGCGCGCGCCAGGCTCCAAATATCCATGCAGCAGTGCGGGGCGTAGTGAAGGATTTGGGATATACTGTGGAAGAAATGGTCCATAACCGGGAGCGCAGCATCTGTTGCGGCTCCGGCGGCATGGTGCCCGCGGTGGCCCCGGAACTGGCAAAGCACATGACCGATTTTCGCCTGTCCGAAGCCACCCACGACCTGATCACCTACTGCGCCTCCTGCCGGGCTCGCTTGAGCAAGGCGGGCCACCCCACGCTCCACGTCCTGGACTTGGCCTTCAACCCGGCCTGGCAGCAGACCAAAACCCAGCCTCCGCCCCATAACCTGCTGCGCTGGTGGCGCCGCTGGCGGCTGAAAAAGCATTTTGGGAGGCTGTAATTTTTGGGGGAGGGGCTAAGGGCGAAGGCTCTTATACCGTTTTTGGTTTTCAGTTTTCGGTTTTCGGTTAAAAAGGCCAAGGGATATCAATAGGATAAATAGTAGGTTTTCCTGGTTCCCAAGCTGCGCTTGGGAACCTTATATGGCGCAAAGCTTTGCTTTGCTCATTGACCGAATATGCTAAGAGGTACAAATGCGAAAAAATTCACCGAACCCCGACAAAGAATGGATAGTTTATCTGTCGGATACGCCCGTGGGGCCATTGCGGCTTTCTTTTACAGACCAAGGCCTCACCGCCCTGGAGTTTTCCGGGGACGACACAGCGACTCCGCCGGAGCAAGACTCTTACCCGTCACACCTGAAGCCGCTCATTGACGCGGCCAAACGGGAGCTAACGGCTTATTTCGAGGGAGCACCCGCCGATTTCTCCGAGCTCGCTTTAGACCCCCAGGGCACCCCCTTTCAGCGCCGGGTCTGGCAGGAACTGCGGCGGATTCCTCGGGGTCAAGCCATCTCTTATAAAGAATTGGCCCAGCGGGTCGGCAAACCCAAGGCCAGCCGCGCTGTAGGCCAGGCCAATGCCCAGAACCCCATCGCCCTCATCATCCCCTGCCACCGGGTCATCGCCGCAGACGGCACCCTGGGGGGCTACAGTTCGGGCCTGGAACGCAAGCGCTGGCTGCTTAAACACGAAGGCGCGATGTAAAAGACGGTCTTCGGTTTGTTGTTGAAAAAACCGGTGGGGCGGGCCTCTGTGCCCGCCTATTTTTTTCTTGGATTTTTCCCTTTGATTCAGGCTAAATGAAATCAGGTAAACTCTGGCAGGAGAGCGAGATGAGTCGAGGGAGAGCCAGGACTTTGAGGCCGCACTGGTTGGGCATGCTTCTCCTGGGGTTGCTTGCCCTCCTGCTCCTGACCTCTGGCCTCGCACCCGCGCAAGAGACCAAGGCAACCGAGACCAAGAAACCCTGGACCGGCAAGCTGGCAGACGGCCGGGAGATTACCCAGGATGATCTGGACCGGATCCTCCAGGCGCATGCCTTATGGTTCAAAAGTGATCACAAAGAGGGGCAACAGGCCGACCTGAGCAAGGCCTTTCTTATTGGGGCCAACCTGGGCGGAGTCTTTCTGGATGAGGCCAACCTGAGCGGGGCCAATCTGCTCGGGGCCAACCTAAGCGGTGTCGTTCTTCCCGGAGCCAACCTGAGCGGGGCCACCTTGGCAGGGGCCAACCTGAGCGGAGCCATCCTTCGGGACGCAAACCTGAGTGAGGCCATGCTTGCAAAAGCCAACCTGAGCCGGGCCCAGCTGTTCAACGCCAACCTGAACGGAGCGAACCTTAACAGGGCCAACCTGAGCGGGGCCAACTTTGAATTGGCCAACCTAAGCGGAGCCGATCTTTACAGGGCCAACCTGAGCGGGGCCTTTTTCCAACCCAAACCTGGCTCGGTGCCCGATGTATCATTATTGCTGAAAATTGAGGGGCTTGCATCATTACGATATGAGGCCTCATCCCACGCCCTGGTGGAACTCCGGGAAACCTACAAAAAGGCAGGGCTGCGGGAGCCGGAGCGCCAGGTGACCTATGCCCTGAACCACGCCCGCCGGGAAAAGTTATGGGAAGAAGGGGGCTTTCTGGGCAAGCTGGAGAGCCTCTTTAACCTGGTCTGCTTCGAATGGTCCTGCCAGTACGGCATGAGGCCCGGCCGGCCCCTGGAGATTTTGGGCCTGGGGCTGTTTCTCTTCACTCCTTTTTATCTCCTGGCCTTGCGGAGCCGGGACCGGGAGACGGGCATTTGGCTGGTGCTGCCGCCGGAGCGCATTATCGGCGGGGGGGCGAAAGTCAGGCCATTAAAATTGACCGGCCACACCCCCTTCCGCCCCATCCCGCCTAGGCATTGGCCCAGGTTCAAGGCCAAGTTACGTCGCGGCCTGCGCCGGGTGCGTCTGGCCTTTTACTTCAGCCTGCTCTCCGCCTTTAACCTGGGCTGGCGGGAGCTCAACGTTGGGAGCTGGATTTCCCGCCTCCAGAAGCATGAATACACCCTCAGGGCCACGGGCTGGGTGCGGACGGTGGCTGGGCTCCAGTCGCTGTTGAGCGTCTACCTGCTGGCCCTCTGGGTTCTCACCTACTTCGGGCGGCCTTTTGACTAAGCGTCGAAAGGATAATGCGCCCTACGCATTTTCAGCACAGGCGAGACACCTGTGCCACCATCTTTTTTACTGAAAACTGACAACTGACAACTGGCAACTGCCCTTAAGGTTTGCAACTCCGGCAGGGGCTGTAGCCCTGAAGGTAGGCGTCTTTGAGCGAAGTGAAGCGCACCTGGTTGGCCCGGGCCATCTTGGCGGCCAGAGGGCACTTGGGGCGGTGCAGGCGGAAGGTGTCCTGGTTCCCCAGGTAGTAAGGTTCGTCTTGCTTAAGAAGTTTTTGCCAGATGCCCCGTTGGGCCTCGATGGCCTCTTGTTGGGCCGCCAGTAGGACCTTCTGGTAGCGCATATTGGGCGCGATGAAGTAGACTCGGGCCAAGCCCTGGCGCACCATCTCGGTATTTATCATAGTATGGCCCGGCAGAAAGACATAAGCCAGGAGGCGATTGTAGTGGTCGTAACGCAGCCGGTCGTACTCCAGACTCACCTGCCGGTTAAGGGTCAGATCGCTGAGAACCGCTTTGGCCTTATGGGCCAGAAAATCCGCCGGCTGGCCGTCCCGCTCCACTTCCGGAGCATCGATACCCAGGACCCGCACCCTGGCCCCACCGGCCAACACCAGGGTATCCCCGTCAATGACTCCCTCCACCTGTGCTTCTGTAGGTGGAGCGGCGGGTTTGCCCTCGCAGGCGTTGAGCCAGAAACCGCAACCTACCAGAAGGATCAGGTTAGAAATTAAGGGAAGCCACCACTGACAAGTTCTCCTGCTTGAGTCTTTCCGCAAAATAAGGAATGGTCTCCTTCAGGCCGGCCTCCAGAGGCACGTTAGGCTGCCAGCCCAGCAACTCCCGGGCCCGGGAGATGTCCGGCCGCCGCCGCCCCGGATCATCCGGGGGCAGAGGCCGGTGGATGATGGCCGAAGGTGTGTTGATCAACCCCAGGACCTTTTGGGCCGCCTCCATGATGGTGAACTCACCCGGGTTGCCCAGGTTGACGGGATCGGACACGCCGTCTTTATTCATCAACCGCACCAGCCCTTCCACCAGATCGGACACATAAGAGAATGATCGGGTTTGCTGTCCTTCCCCATAAATGGTGATGTCCTGACCGGTAAGGGCCTGGACGATGAAGTTGCTGATCACCCGGCCGTCATTCAGGGCCATCCGAGGTCCAAAGGTGTTGAAGATGCGGGCGATGCGGGTATCCACCTGGTTCTGGCGGTGATAGTCCATCATCAGGGTCTCGGCCACTCGTTTCCCCTCGTCATAACAGCTCCGGACCCCGATGGGGTTCACGTTTCCCCAATACCCCTCAGGCTGGGGGTGAACCTGGGGGTCGCCGTAGACCTCGGAAGTGGAGGCCAGAAGAATCCGGGCTTTCACCCTCTTTGCCAGCCCCAACATGTTCAGGGTCCCCAGTACGTTGGTCTTGATGGTCTTGACCGGGTTGTATTGGTAGTGCACCGGCGAGGCCGGACAAGCCAGGTGATAGACCTGGTCCACCTCCAACATGATGGCGTTTACCACATCGTGACGGATCATCTCCAGCCGGGGATGGTCCCGCAGATGGAGGAGGTTGGCTTTGGAGCCGGTGAAATAATTATCCAGGCAGAGAATCTCGTGATTCCGGTTCAGCAGATACTCCACCAGATGGGAGCCGATGAACCCTGCTCCGCCGGTGATCAAAATCCGGGCCATGTAATTTCTCCTTTCGAGCCACCGCGTCGGTCCATTGTACCCGGCTTCCGCCCTGAGGTAAATTCCTTAACCGAGTTTTTCTTCTTTTAAGGGGCTGACAAGGCTGCACTCAGATGACCTTTTTCTCTTTTGTAAGGTTTTGAAATAACTCTTAAGCATTGCCCCCGGCAAGTTTATCCCTTAAACTGGTTTGAGGTGGCATTAGTGCCCTCCCCCTGATGCGGCCCGGGACCTAAAACTATCCGAACTCCAATTCTTTTGAGGTTACCTTATGGGTATGATTCACAGCCTGTTGCAGCCATCAGCGTCTGGAGGTGGCCGCGGCATCATCGCCCTGGTCATGGCGTTGGTATTCCTGTCAGCCTGTACGCCCTCGAGCCAAGAAGAAGAGGAACTCCGTAAGGAGATTCAGGCGCTTAAGGCCCAGGTAACCACCATGCAGGACAAGCTCAACCAACTCCAGGGCGGGCAACAGGCGATTATCGAGATGATGAAGCAGCCGGCCTCACCGCCGGAGCCCATGGGCATGCCAAGCCCGCCGCAAGCCCCGGACCCCCTGACCGTGGCCCAACTCCTGGCCAGCAAAGACCGCTATTTGGGTACCCGGGTAACAGTCAAGGGCGCGGTGGGCCCGGTCATGATGCACCATAAATCCCTCATGCTTAAGTCGCCCCAGGGCATGGTGGAGGTCTTATTCGGTAATCTGCCGGACCCCAAATTAATTCAAACCCTTAACTCCACCGCTCTGGATAAACCCATTACCGTGACCGGAGTGGTAAATCTGCCACCGGCTCGGGGAGCAGGCGCCCAACTCCAGATCAACGCTGAGGCTGTGGAGTTCTGAAGCCCAAGCCCTACTCCGGCCCAAGCTAGCGCTCCTTAAATCCGGCGCCTGCTGGCTAAGAAGCCGCTGTACGGCAGCCTGGCCCACAGCGACGGGCACCCCGGCCTTAAGCCGCAGCCTCATAAATACTTTATAAAAAAATCTCCTGAATGTGCTCTGGCTATTCGGTAGTGTATCAGTTTGAATTTTTGGGGGATTGATTTTTAGGGAAAGCTCAGGCATAATCTAACCATGCCTGACCAATCAAGCAAGAAGCCGAAGCGCCCCCGTGATCTGAATGTCTTGGCAAAGA